>JAYGEV010000165.1:0-3521 GCA_046582225.1 Pseudomonadales bacterium | reverse complement strand
CGTCGAGTTCCGCGGCGGGCAGATCGTGGTAGATATCCGGGTCTGCGAGACGCGATTCGGTCGCCTTGAGGGCGGTTGCCAGGTGTTCGAGCTCCACTTCCAGGTTGACCACCTGATCTCGTAGCGGCTTTTCTGCCTGGCGCTGCGTGGCCGCGGCTTGACGCTGCGCTTTGCGGGCGCTTTGCGGTCGCGTCCCGGGCACAGTGGTCTGGCGACTTTGTGTATAGGCGTCGAGATCTCCGGACAGCGGCTGCACCTTCCCTGTCTCTACCAGCCAGAACTCGTCAACACTTCGCTCCAGAAGGCTGCGATCGTGGGAGACCAGCAACAATGCGCCGGTGTAATCCTGAAGGGCCATCGCCAGCGCCTCGCGCATCTCCAGGTCCAGGTGATTGGTGGGTTCGTCCAGAATCAGAATAGCCGGGTTCTGCAACGCGATGAGCGCGAGCACCAGGCGCGCCTTTTCACCCCCGGACAGCGAGGCGATGGGACGCATTACCATATCCGCAACGAAGCCCCATCCGCCCAGGTAGTCGCGACACCACTGCTCGCGCGCCCCGGCTTTTGCGGCGGCCAACGTCGTGAGCGCCGAAGCGTCGGCATCCAGGCTTTCCAGTTGATGCTGGGCAAAATAGCCCACCTTGGCGTGTCTGCCGCGGATCAATTCGCCGCTCTTCGGGGCCAGGGTTCCGACCAGGCATTTCAACAGCGTCGATTTACCGGCGCCGTTTTCGCCCAGGATGCCGATGCGGGCGCCGGGTAACAGCGATGCGGTGATGCCGGAGAGGATCGCCGTGGATCCGTAGCCGATGGATACGTCTTCCAGGCTTAACAGCGGGTAGGACATCTGATCGGGATTGGTGAAGCTGAATCGGTACGGGGATTCGGCGTGCACCGGGGCAACCGCCTGCATGCGTTCCAGCGCCTTGAGGCGGCTTTGGGCTTGTTTGGCCTTGCTGGCCTTTGCCCGGAAACGGTCGACGAAGCTGCGCATATGTCGGATTTGCACCTGTTGCCGCGTGTACGCGGCTTCGCGATGCGCCAGGGTCTCGGCACGCTGGCGTTCGAATGCTGAATAGTTGCCGCGATATACGTCAGCCCGGGCGGCATTGAGATGCACGATGTGGTCACACACGCCGTCGAGGAAAACGCGATCGTGCGCGATTATCAGCAGCGTGCCCGGGTAACGAATCAACCACGACTCGAGCCACAGCGTGGTTTCCAGATCGAGATGGTTGGTAGGTTCGTCGAGCAGTAACAGGTCGGTTGGCGCCATCAGGGCTTTAGCCAGATTTAGGCGAATCCGCATTCCGCCTGAAAAGTCTTCGAAGGCGCGGCCAAAGTCGCTGCCGGAAAACCCCAGCCCATGAAGGATCTCGCCGGCGCGTGACTCGGCCTGGTGGCCACCAACGTCGGCATAGCGGGTGTGCAGGCTCGCCAGCGCCAGATCATCGCCGTCGGCCTCGGCCTTCGCGAGTTCAAGCTCGATTTTTCGTAGTGCGCGGTGGCCGTCGATGACGTATTCCAGAGCGGGTCGATCGGTGACGCTGAACTGTTGCGCCATGTGGGTGATTTGCCAGCCCGGTGGCACCAGCACGTCGCCATCGTCAGGCTGCAACCGGCCCAGGATCAACTCGAACAATGTGGACTTACCCGCTCCGTTGCGACCTACGACGCCCACCTTGTGGCCCGGGTGCACGGTGCACGTCAGTTGTTCGAATATCTGTTGGGAGGCCCGCTTTAACGAGATATCAATAACTTGCAACATGAACTGTCTAGTTTGGCACGAACCTGCGTCGCCTGACGTTTTATGTCCGCCGACGCCTCACGTCAGGCGTTTCATCGGATGGTCGCGGCGATTAGCTATGCACGGATGGTTTTTTCGTCGTGGTGGGGTAGGGCGGCTCGGGGCTGACTGCGCAGCTCGCGTTGAGTGGTCGCGGCGTGGGGTTGCCGTTCAATCCACTCCAGCAGTTCCCACCATGCGGCGATTTCTTTCGCCGCGGTACCGCAATCCTTCATGTCGGTGATTCCCATGCCCCGTTCCACGGCATCGGTATAGATCTTGCTGTCTCGAAATGTTGCCACCGATGGGACGTCGAGACAGCCGAGAAAGTGCAGCAACTTCTTGTGGGTCGCGGTATTCGGGCGAACCCGGTTGGCGATGACACCGACTGGCCTGGGAGCGTTGCGAAACGCTCGATGCGTCAACAGGCTGGTGATGAACTGGCCGGCGGCCCGAATATCGATCGCCGAAGGCATCAGCGGTACCAGAATCACGTCGGATTGTTTCAAAAGCGATTCGAGGTCGCGGTCCTGGGCAGAGGAATGCCCATCAACGATTACCCGGTCGACGTTCGCGGGTATGCGATTGTGGTAGGTCTGGGTCTGGTACATGCTGGAGCGCTGATGGGCACGGACCAGGTTCACTGTTGCAAGGTCGACGTCGCGCTGCTCGCTCCAATAGCTGCTCGAAGCCTGGGGATCGTTGTCCACGAGAGCCACGGACATGCCACGGTTTGCGTAGGCAACCGCAAGATTGGTCGCGATGGTCGTTTTGCCACAACCACCCTTACCGTTAACGATTAGAATCCGACGAGAATTGGGATTCATGTTCTGCGGCCCTTTCGAGAGCTCTTCGCCAAGCGTATAGAGTTCGTGTCCCCGATTAATATTCCCCTGGCTTTCGTCAATCGATTGGTGGTGCGCCGCAAATTGCAATGCTCACACCGATCCAAACACCCATCGTATTCTTGTGTCGGGCTGTGACTAAGCTGTGGACAACTATAACACCGACTTTTCTATTTAGGCTAGGCCTATAAAGATTCAACAAGTTAGCGCTTACAGGCGACAAACTACTTGAGCTGAGTGGCTCAAGTACTGGATCAACCGCGATGCAGTTCCACCAGCTGCCCGTCGCCTGCGAGTGCGTAAAACGTGCGTGGAGACTGAGAAAACCCGACCGCGAGAGTGGCGCCTCCCGAGGCGCGCCAGGCAGTACGTGGGTCTGCGCTCCAGCGCTGGACGCGCTGGCCTGTGACCACGTCCCACAACTCGATCCTGCGGTTCACATATCCGAGCAGCAGGTAGCGTTCATCGGTGGAGAATCGTGCTGTGGTTACGCCATCGTTGCGCTCGGACAGGGTATGCAGACGGGTTCCCTCGGAGCCGTCCCAAATGGCGACCAGCTGGCCGCGGGCTGCGGTAAATGTGTAGCGACCGGTGCCGGACAACGCGACGACCCGTGCCGGATTGCTGTGCTGGAAGGTGTGCACCGCGCTGCCATCGGCCAGGTTCCACAACACGGCGGTCTCATCCTCACTGCCGGTGAGGGCCCACTTGCCATCCGAACTGACGTCCACGCTGCCGACCACACCGTCGTGCAGAAAGGTCCGCAGATGATCGCCCCGCTCGGCGTCAAAAAGCACTGCGCTGTGATCTTTCAGGCCCATGAAGACATTGCGTCCACCGGGCACCAAGGCCACATCAAGGACCGCTGAGGGCGTCGTCCAGTAAGCCAG
>JAYGEV010000161.1:0-4922 GCA_046582225.1 Pseudomonadales bacterium | reverse complement strand
GCATCATGATGCAGCCGAGCACAATCAATGGCGCAGTGGCGAAACCGAACTCCTCGGCGCCCAGCAGTGCGGCAATAGCGACGTCGCGCCCGGTCTTGAGCTGACCATCGGTTTGTAGCACGACCCGGGAGCGCAGGTTGTTCACCACCAGAGTCTGGTGAGTCTCAGCGATGCCAAGCTCCCATGGGATGCCGGCGTGTTTGATCGACGTCAGCGGCGATGCGCCGGTACCGCCGGTGTCGCCGCAAATAACCAGGTGATCGGCCCGGGCTTTGGTGACGCCTGCGGCTACCGTGCCCACACCGACCTCGGCTCCGAGCTTGACGCTGATACGAGCCCGCGGATTCGAGTTCTTGAGGTCGTGGATCAGTTGCGCTATGTCTTCGATGGAATAGATGTCGTGATGTGGTGGCGGGCTGATGAGACCTACCCCGGGTGTCGAGTTACGGATGCTGGCGATGAAGTCATCCACCTTGTGGCCCGGCAGTTCACCGCCTTCGCCCGGCTTGGCACCCTGAATGATCTTGATCTGCAGCTCATCGGCATTTGTCAGGTAGTCAATGGTTACGCCGAAACGACCGCTTGCCACCTGTTTGATGGCGCTTCGCTTGGAATCACCGTTGGTCAGCGGAATGAATCGACTGGCGTCCTCGCCGCCTTCGCCCGTGTTCGACTTACCGCCGATGCGGTTCATCGCGATGGCCAGGGATTCATGCGCCTCGGCGCTGATGGAGCCAAAGCTCATCGCACCCGTTGCGAAGCGTTTGACGATCTCGGCTGCTGGTTCTACCTCCGCAAGCGGCACAGAGATGCCGTTGGCTGCCTTGTTGAAAGTCAACAACCCGCGAAGGGTAGCGTGCCTGGCGTTTTCTTCATTAATGTGGGTCGCGAAACGCCAGTAGGCTTCTTCGTCGTTGCCGCGGGCGGCGACCTGCAGATCCGCGATGGCGGTTGGGTCCCACATGTGGGTGTCGCCGGTCTTTCGCCAGTGGAAGTCGCCGGGGTTGGGCAAAACGGCGATGTTCTGCGCTCGTTTTGGGTAGCCGATAGCGTGACGGCGTTCCATCTCCTCAGCAAGTACCTCCAACCCGACACCCTGGACGCGGCTTGCGGTACCGACGAAAGCCGCTTCGATCACGTCGTCGGCAAGCCCCACAGCTTCGAAGATCTGCGCCCCTTTATAGGACTGCAACGTTGAAATACCCATTTTGGCCATCACTTTGAGCATGCCCTTAGACGTGCCTTTACGGTAAGCGGCAACCACGTCGGCATCCGAAGTGATATGTGGCGCATCGTCCAGATAACCCTGGCGGCGCGAGTCCCACAGGGATTCGAATGCAAGGTAAGGATTGATCGCGTCTGCTCCGAAACCGACCAGCAGGCAATGATGATGTACTTCTCTTGCCTCGCCGCTTTCCAGCACGATGCCGATCCGCGTGCGCGTGTGCTCGGCGATGAGGTGGTGATGGACGGCCCCCACCGCCAGCAGGGAGCTGATTGCAATGCGCCCGGCACCGGCCTGGCGATCGGAGAGCACGATCAGGCTGTAGCCCTCGACGATCGCGGTGCTTGCCTCGGCGCGCAGCCGGCGCAGCGCGTCTACCAGGCCTTCCTTGCCGGTTCCGATTGGGAAGGTGATATCAATGGTGGCGCTGCGCCAACCTCGATGGTCCACGTGCTTGAGAGCTGCGAGTTCACCGTTGGAGAGGATCGGGTGCGGAATCCGCAGCCGATGAGCGTGCTGCTCGGTGGTTTCGAGCAGATTGCGCTCGGGCCCGATGTAACATTCGAGCGCCATGATGACTTCTTCGCGGATCGAGTCGATGGGCGGATTGGTCACCTGAGCAAATCGCTGCTTGAAGTAGTCATAAAGCATGCGTGGCTTGTCAGACATCACAGCGAGAGCCGCATCGTTGCCCATGGAGCCAAGTGGGTCGCGCAGTTCCCGGACCAGTGGCTGAAGCATGATTTCCATGGTTTCGACGGTGTAGCCAAAGGCCTGCATTCGCGGTCTGAGCGTCTCGGGGTCAAATCCCTCGCCCTCTTCGGCGGCCTGGATGTCTGCCAGCTCAATGCGCTGACTGTCGAGCCACTCCTGGTACGGTTGTGATTTGATCCATTCGCCTTTGACCTCCTCGTCGGGAATCATGCGGCCCTGTTCGAAGTCGATCAGAAACATGCGCCCCGGCTGCAGCCGCCCCTTCTCCAGCACCCGGTCAGGCTCGACGTGAACGACGCCGACTTCCGAGGCCATGATGCATTTGTCGTCTTTGGTGATGTAGTAGCGGCTGGGCCGTAGACCGTTGCGATCGAGTACTGCTCCTATATAGGTACCGTCGGTGAATGCGATCGACGCAGGGCCGTCCCAGGGCTCCATCAGGCACGACTGATATTCGTAAAACGCGCGCCTTGCCGGGTCCATGGTTGGATGTTGCTGCCACGCCTCGGGAATCATCATCAGCACCGCTTCCTGAAGCTTGCGCCCGCTCATCAGCAGGAACTCCAGAACGTTGTCGAATGTGCCTGAGTCGGAGCAGTCCGGTTCGACGATGGGAAAGAGCTTTTCAAGGTCGTCGCCAAACAGCGGTGAACTCATCACGCCCTGGCGGGCGTTCATCGCGTTCACGTTGCCCAGCAATGTGTTGATTTCGCCGTTGTGGCTCATGAAGCGATTCGGCTGAGCCCGGTCCCACGACGGGAAGGTATTGGTACTGAAGCGCGAATGGACCATCGCCAGGTGCGATTCGTAGTCGGAATCGCCGAGATCCGGGTAAAACGGAAATATCTGTCCCGGCGTGAGCATACCTTTGTAGATGATGACCTTGGTGGACAAGCTGCAAACGTAAAACAGCTGGCGTTGGGCGAGATCAACATTGCCGCGCAGCTGGTGGGTGCTGTGCTTGCGGATCAGATATAGTTTGCGTTCGAAGGCGTCTCCGCTGACCTCCTGTGCGCCAATGAACAGCTGTGCGAAGGTGGGCATTGCAGCTCGCGCTGCGTGACCAATGCCGGCACCGTCGGGGTGAACCGGCAACTCCCGCCATCCCAGCAGCCGTTGTCCGGCACTGATGATCTCGCTTTCGAAGACGCTCATGCAGTGTTGGCGTTCTGCCGGATCATTCGGGAGAAATACGTTCCCTACGCCATATTCGCCGCGGCCGGGCAGTTCCACGCCCAGTTCCTCGGCAGCGACCTTGCGCAGGAATTTATCGGGCAGCCCGGTCAGTATTCCGGCGCCATCGCCAGTGGTCTTTTCATAACCCACGCCGCCGCGGTGGGTCATGCTGCAGTTCATGTTGTGCGCTTCGTCAATGATCTCGCGGCTCTCACGGCCCTTGATATCGCAGATAAAGCCAACGCCGCAGCTATCCTTCTCGTTAGCCGGGTCGTAGAGGCCTCGCTTGGGTGGAAAGCCCCAGGGCGGTCGATTACTCATGCAACTGTTCTCTGAACTGATTAATCCGATGCCCCGAAAGACGGCGCGAACATCGCCGCGGCCCCGCCATACGAAACCGTGCCCAACACTACCGGATTATCGCTTGCCGACTATAACTTTCTGATTTGTATAGTTTTATTGGAAAGCTTACTGCGCCGTTTTCGCGCGGGGAACGAAACATCTCAAAAATACGGCCATGAATCAAGTTCGTGCGAAACGGAACCGTGGTGGTGGTCAGGACGAAACTCGGTACCAATAGTCATACAGCAGCTCGAAACCGAGATTTTCATACAGAACCTGTGCCGCGTGATTGTCGGCGACCATCTGCAGATATCCGTTGATCGCGCCTTGGGCCAGGCCCCAGCCGAACAGAGATTTCACCACCGCGGTTGCGTGACCCACGCGCCGATGGTCTGGATGCGTGACGATATCGAACAAGCCCAAAAGATCCTGCTCGACCACGCCAAGGCCACAGGCCACGGGCTCGCCTTCGATGAGCAGTGCAGCAAACGCGCAGCGGCCTTGGATGCCGGCCAGGATTGCACCGTGCAGGGTCTGGGCCGCGACGGGCATGTCCGTCAACCGGGCGTAAATCGCCAACCACTTGTCGATCGCGAGCAGGCACAAGCCCGGTGCGGACGCGAAATCGACCAGCGCCGCGCCCAGAACCTGGGTTGGTTCCGTGTATGCATAGCCGCACGTTTGCAGGTAGTTGTCCAGGTGCCTGGGGTCGGCGATGGAGGTCAGCCTGAAAATGGTCTGAAGCTGCTCGCGGGCATACAGGTTTTCGCAGTAGCGAACCTTCTCGGCAATCGTGTCTTGCAGCGGTTGCAGGCTCGGGTAGAGCGGGACAATGGAGTTTGCCCGCTTGGTGAATCCGCGTGAAAAGCGCAACAGCCAGCCGTCCAGCAGGATCTGCTGCATCGCGGGCCAGGCATTCAAGGATGCTTCTTCCACGCGTCGAGGCGGCGCGGCGTTCACCCTCATGGGCGCGTCCCGCTGCCGCACGTTGCTCGGCACAGCGGAGAAATTACGGTTGCTCGACGTATGCCACGCCTGCACCATAGCAGGAACGGGCAGGGCCAAAGGACATTTGTGGCGCGCGACGTCTTCCCAGTGGTGGTACACGTGCTGATGTTGCGCGGTGAAGAGCTATTTCTGCTCCGGCGTGCTAACAGCGGCTTTATGGACGGGTATTACGCCCTGCCTGGTGGTCACCAACAGGCCGGCGAGAGTGTCGAGGCTGCAGCAAAACGGGAATGCGCCGAAGAGACCGGCGTTCATGGCGCGGTGCTGTCGCCCGTCTGCGTGATGCCGTATCGTTTCGGCAGGCACCAGGGTTTGAATTTTGTTTTCGAAGCCCTCGAGTGGCAGGGCGAGCCCCGAATCGCTGAGCCAGAACTCTTCAGTGAATCGGTGTGGGTATCGCCGCGCGCCATGCCTGAACCACACGCAACGTGGATATCCGACGTCCTTCGCTGTCGGG
>JAYGEV010000132.1:0-7050 GCA_046582225.1 Pseudomonadales bacterium | reverse complement strand
AAAGGCCATACCGTCATTCACGAAGACCCGGAAATCAAGATGTGGTTTTACAAGATCCTGGCCGCCGGCATGGCAATGGCTGGTGATAGCGGCAACGCATTCACCGCAAACCTGGATCCGGACATGTTCGTGCGCTTCCTGGACACGCCCGAGCGGATCGTCCTCGAGTTCACCTCGGAGATGTCCATTCCGTTCGACGGTGACAAGATGGCGGCCGGAACCGCGGCTGCTTACGCTCAGTTTGCCGCCGAAGACGCCTCCGCCAGCCAGTAGGCAGCGCCAGGAAGCCGAAGGACAACGAACAATCGCGGTGGTACCGTAGCAGCAGTTCAACCTGGGGAGTGAACTATGTCTGCGAATCTCAACCGTCGAGCGTTTCTAAAGAATACGGGAACCACCGCGCTGGCTGGCGCGGTTGCCAGCGGCGTTCCGGTTTCCATCGCAAGCACTAACGATAAGACTGCGAACACAACATCGAAGTACGATCTGGACGCGATATACAATCGGGTCGGAACCGATTGCTATAAGTGGGACAGTCAGATCGAGAAGTTCGGGCGCGAGAATCTCGCGGTCCCCATGGGTGTTGCAGACATGGACTTCAAAGGCGCACCGTGTATCACCAAAGCGCTGGCCAGGCGGATTGAGCACGAAAACTACGGCTACCTCGATATACCCGATTCATACAATGACTCGATCATCGACTGGAACAGAACCCGCTACGGTCTGAACGTCGAAAGCGACTGGCTGCTCAACGCCAACGGGGTCAACCCGGCCATCTTGAGCGCATTGCGGGCGTTTGCGCCGCCGGGCAGCAAGGTGATCGTGCAACCGCCAACCTACAGCGCGTTCTACGGAACCATCAAACGCGCCCAATGCCTCTCAGACGAAAACCCGTTGACGCTCGTCAACGGGCGCTATGAGATAGATTTTGAAGATCTCGAACGCCGCTGCGCCGATCCACTGTGCAAGGCGATCATTCTCTGCAACCCTCAGAATCCCACCGGCAACTGCTGGTCACTGCGCGACCAGACAACGGTGGGTGAGATCTGCACCAACCATGGCGTGATCGTGCTCTCCGATGAAATCCACTGCGACTTCGTCAATCGCGGCCACCGCTACGTTCCCTATGCCAGCATCGACGACGAGGCGCTGGTACGCAACAGCGTGACGTTCAAATCCACCAGCAAGTCGTTCAACCTGTCCGCCACCAAATGCGCATACCTGTTCTCATCCAACCCGGACCACATCACTCAGATCCGAGAAACCGGGCATAACGGATCGGTCAACACACTCGGGATCGTGGCGTCCCAGGCAGCCTACGAGGAGGGTGCGGGCTGGCTCGACGAAGTGATCGCATATATCGATGGCAACATGCAATACGCAGCGGACTTCATTACCTCCAACGTACCGCTGATCGATTTCGTCAAGCCCCAGGGGACCTACCTTGCGTGGCTGGACACCAGCCGGCTTCAGGAAAGGATCGGAGCCGAGGAATCGGCGATCGAGGCAAACAAGACCAGAGACCCCGACACCCCGGAGCTGGTTGCGTCCCAAATGGTCGGCCGCTACCTGCTCGAAAATGCGGGCGTGTACCTCAACGATGGGATCCACTACGGAGTTGGCGGCAGTGGCTGCACCCGAATGAACCTCGCGACTTCGAGAAAACTGGTAGAGCTTGCACTGAACAATCTGGCCAGCGCGCTCCAGAAAGCGTAATCGGACGTTATCCGTCTGGCTGGTTGTTGCCCCAACGATTCCAGTAGGTGACTTCGCGCGCATCCATCCTGTCGGCCTTACGCAGCTTCGCGCCTTTCATGTAGGCCACCGGCAACATCACGGTCTGCACCACGTCTTCGGGCACCCCGAGAACAGCACCCACCGCATCCTGTTGCGAAGCCAGCAGCGAAGTCCAGGTGGAGCCAAGACCACGCGCGCGCAACGCAAGCATCAACGACCAGGCCGACGGCAACACGGATCCGTAAAAACCCACCTGGGCTGGGACTTCAGGGCCGGGCGGCCCGCCGATGGCGCAAACAAAGATCATCGCCGGGATTTCGTGGAGACGCGCCATCAATGCCCGCTGCGTTGCCTTGATCTCCAGACCCCGCAGGCGTTCCATATCGGTAATCACCGCGCGGTAGATGTTCGCTAACTCGAGCTTCTTGTCCGCATCCGTGACTACCATGAACCGCCAACTCTCACCGCCAAGACCGGTCGGCGCCTGAGTGCAGACATTGATGCAGTCGAAAAGAACTTTCGGCTCTACGGGTCTGTCGAAATCGAGCTTTCTACGAACCGAACGGGCCGTGCTCAGCACATGGTCGACGCTGTCGATATCCAGCCAGTCATCGCCGCTCTGTGTCTCTTCGGGCATTTAGAAATCCTCCGCTTAGCATCCTGCCACGCGCCAGGCTTGTATTCGAGCCGAAATTCGCCATATCGTGGTGGCCATCGCAACCTGGGGGCGACGATGACCGACGACACATTTGCACACCTGTTCCAGCCCATTCAAATCGGCACCATGCAGCTGCGCAATCGGATCATGTTGCCGCCACACGGCGCCGCTGTTGGCAATCTATGGGGCAGCGAAAACGAGGCCACCCAGAACCTCGCCTACTGGGCGTCGCGCGCCAACGACGGCGTGGCCTGGATCGACGGCATCACCGGCTTCGTCGACAACACGCTCATCGTACCCGGCTTTGTGCCGAGCGGCCTGGGCTCAACGACCCGCGGGGTGTTTCGCCTGCGCCACTTCAAAGAGCGCGCAGGGCGCTACGCCGACGTCATTCACGAAGGCGGCGCGTGTGCCACCAGTCAGCTGGTTCTGCAAGGCGGAATGCCCCACGGACCGTCGGCTCGGCTGGCCAACTACACCAACAACTCCGTTCCCCATGAGCTCGATAGAGACGAGATTCGCTGGCTGATCGACGAATACGTCTGGTCGGCAAAGCAGATCCGCGATGCCGGCCTGGACGGTGTGGAGCTCCACGCAAACCATGAGGATCTGCTGGAGTTGTTCATCTCGCCGGCAACCAATCACCGCGACGATGAGTATGGTGGCGACCGCGATCATCGCCTGCGTTTTATCCGCGAGATTCTTGCCGGCATTCGCGCCGAAGTGGGCAAAGACATCACCGTTGGCGTGCGCATCAACATGGATGAATTGTTCGAAGGCGGCTACGACATTGCCGAAGGCATCGAGATCGCCAGGACATTGGAAGCAACCGGCCACGTTGACTATTTCCATGGCGTGATCGGCAACAACTGGGGTGCGCCGAGCTACATCCAACCGCACCACTACGGCCTGGCCAACTGGAGCGAACTGGCCGGGCAATTCAAACAGGCGCTGAACGTTCCCGTTGTATACGCAGGCCGGGTGAGCACAGCGCAAGCCGGCGAGAAGGTGATCGCCAGCGGTCACGCAGACGTGGTCGGCATGGCGCGCGCGATGTTCGCCGAAGCCCAGATCGTTTCCAAAACCAGGACCGACCGCACTGACGAGATCCGTCCGTGCATCGGCTGTAACGACTGCCTGCACGCGGGCGTGGTCGAGGGTTTGCCGTTCGGCTGTTCGGTGAATCCACGCACCGGATATGAATTCACCCCGGAACCAGCAGCGGCGGATCCCGTCAAGTCGGTCCTTGTGGTTGGCGGCGGCCCAGCCGGATTGGAACTTGCCGCCGCCGCTTGCGAGCGTGGCCACCAGGTGACGTTGTGGGAGCACGAACCGCATCTGGGCGGGCAGATGAGAACCGCAGCAAACGCAGCCGAGAACAGTTCGTTTGCCGACTTCATCGAATTTCAGGTCCGGCGCCTGGATCGACTCGGGGTGCGGGTCGAAACCAGTACGACTGGCAGTGCCGAGACAATCGCCGACGCCGGTTTCGATACCGTGGCAGTTGCCACCGGATCGATCCCGCGCAGCCATGAAGCACCGGGCGCGCACCTGCCCTTCGTTGTGGAGGGTCGCGATGTCATGAACGGAACCGCACACACGGGCCAGCGGGTAGTGGTGATCGCAATGGAAGATCATATGCAGCCGCTGACCATCGCTGGATTTCTCGTTGAACAGGGCAAGGACGTACAACTCATCTACCAGACGCCGGCGATCGCTCCGCTGATCGGCAAGTACTCCATTGGCGCGCCGCTGGCTAAGATCACTGCCGCAGGCGCGCGCGTGCGGGTGATGGAGAGAGTGACCCGTATCGAGCAGGGCCGCCTGGAAACGGCTAACGTCTATTCCGGTGCGGCGGCTGAGATCACCGATTTCGACTCAGTGGTGCTGGCGTGCGGGGGCACATCGGACAACGGCTTATACCAGGATCTCAAAGAGCGCCTGGAAAACTCGAAGATTGACCTGCACATTCTCGGCGACGCCTACGCCCCGCGCCGCATCTGGTTTGCGACCCGCCAGGCGTATGCGCTGGCCAAAACCTTGTGATCCCACCAACCCACCTTCGGAGATAGAAATGAAATTCGGTCTGAGCATGTTCAGCACAGATACCAGCGCATCACCTGTAGACGTTGCCGGCGCGGTGGAGGCAGAGGGCTTCGAGTCGTTCTGGGTCTCCGAGCATTCCAACATGCCGGTGGCAACCGAGTTCCCGCTGCCCGGTCCGATACCGCGTGACTACGTGAGCATGCTCGATCCATTTGTCGCGTTAACAGCCGCGGCAACGGTGACATCGCGAATCAAGCTCGGTACCGCAATCTGCCTGTTGACCCAGCGCGACCCGATCAACTGCGCGAAGCTCGTCGCGAGCATAGATCACCTCTCAAACGGGCGGATGCTGCTCGGCATCGGTGCGGGTTGGAACGAACCGGAGATGCGTAATCACGGCACCGATCCGGCGACTCGATTTCGGCTGATGCGCGAGCGGGTGGGCGCCATGAAAGCGCTGTGGAGCAACGACGAGGCCGAGTATCATGGCCGGCTGGTGGATTTCGAACTCACCTGGCAGTGGCCAAAGCCGGTGCAGAAGCCGCACCCGCCGATTATCGTTGCTGGCGGCGGGCCAAACATCCTGAAGCGGGTACTGGATTATGGCGACGGTTGGATTCCATCGGTCACGCCAGTGGTACCTCCGGAGATGAAGGGCCGGGTGACCTCAATGGCCGACCTTGCCGAAACGGTACCAGAGCTGAATCGACTCGCAGCCGAGGCCGGGCGATCCCGGCCAACGGTGACCATTACCGGCATGGAGCTGGACGCGCAGTGCTTCGAAACGTTTATCGGCCTCGGGATCGACCGGATGATCCTGCGGCTAACCCCGGCTCCACTGGAGAACGTATTGGCGCAGATCGGCGCCTGTTCAGAGCAGGTACAAGCCGTTGGCGGCGAACTGGAATAACGCTAGCCACGGCCGCGTTTGCAGGTCACCCCGATGCTCAACGATCTGACCCGGTGGCGCAGCGAAGCGACACGCGGTATCGCCGCGAACCGTCAGAAAGCCGATCGGCCGGTTCCATTCCCAGGCGATGTGCAAGCGCGATCGAAGGCGCATTTTCCGGTGCGATTAATGCGTCGATCTCCGAAGCGCCGTTGCCGCGTTGCCAGGCAATCGCCGCCTTGCATGCTTCGGTCATGATTCCTTTGCCCCAATATCTCGGCATCAGGTGGTAGGCAATCTCGGAGCAGTCCAACAGCGAATTGAACCCCACGATTCCCGCAAACGCATCCTCGGCACCAGCCAGAAGCACCGCCCACCGAAAGCCCCATCTATCAATGGCCGCTTTCAGCCAGAAATCAATGACCCGATCGCTTTCGGCGCGGCTGGCCGCCGGCATTTCGATGACGTTGCGATCGTAGTCAGTGACCGTTCCCGAGTATCTGCACACGCATGCATCCGACCACAGGTCGAACATTCCTTTTGAGTGCTCCAGCGAAATCGGATCCAGTCTGAGGCGTTGCGTCGAAACCGTCGGGATGTGCAATCGAATTTCGTTCATTGATCTTCCCGACGGCCCACTTGCTACGGACCCAGGACAACAATCGCACTACTCGAATCATTTTGGGACTTCGGGTCGCCCGAAATGATCAGGTCCGCGCTCGAGATGGGGTCATCTCTTTCCAGGTAGGCGTCCTCGTGGCGCATCCAGCCTAGCCACTTTTGTTTCGTTTCTTCTCCGTCGCGCCGCAAGCCGCGGCTAAGGCGAGTTTCCCGGTCGGTTTCAACGTAGATACTAAACGCCAGAAACGGCTTGAATTCCTCGCGTGTTGCGCTGACCCCTTCCATGACGACAAACGGTTGCGGAAACACCGTTCGCCACTCGGCAAGGCGAGAGGTTGGCCAGTCATAGCGTTGAAATCGTGCGGGCAGGTTTTCGCTGAGCGGGACCAGTACCTGTTCCAACAGTCGTGGGTACCAGTCCAGCGGAACTTCCCACGATGCAAAATCGTCCGTGTGAATGACCGCGCAATCGTTGAGCAGTTCCGACAGAACTCCCGCGAACGTCGATTTTCCGGCGCCGCCGCAACCGTCAACCCCAATGATTGCAGTCTGCATGCCTTTAGCGGGTGCGGCGGTGGAAACTCTTTGCGCGAGCGCCACGTGTGAAAGAATTCGTTCCCTCATCTCACTCCGCCTACCCGCCTCCGAATCCGCGCCACATTGTACGCGGTGAACGACTCGCTGACCTTATCAGGGTCTTTCGGTTGGGTGGACGCGGAATGGGTCAGTGGTACTGTGGTGGTGGACCCAGATCTTCAGGACGTCGATCTTGGCGGCGACACTCTGCCTGCGGTCCAGGATGTGAACTGGCACCTGGGTGCCGATTTTCTACATCCCATTGGCGATAGCGGCTTGAACTTCATTGCCGCTGTGCAGGTCAATCACTCGGGTGAATTCAAGACGCTGCAGGTGTGGGAGGCCGAGGAAAATCCCAGCTATACGCTGGTGAATGCCCAGTTCGGCGTGGCGGGCGAGCGCTGGGAGCTCACCGTGAATGCCAAGAACCTCTTCGACGAAGACCACTACGTGGACCTGCAGACTTTCCCCAACCTCTACAACCTTTTTCCTGGGCCGATTGGGTCGCCTACGAACAATGGGC
>JAYGEV010000129.1:0-2545 GCA_046582225.1 Pseudomonadales bacterium | reverse complement strand
TCCACCCACGGCCGCAATACGACTTCGTGAGTCCAGGTCGATCGGTGCTGACGGTGGAGTTGCAGATATGTCTGCGCGATACAGTCCGGGTCTGCCATGTTGTCGTCCACACTGGCTCCTGCCAGCCGATGCATGCGCGTGCCGTCTTCCTGTGTCCAGCCAATGGCGGCATCTATGGGTACGTGAGCGACATGGATGCCTCGAGGCATCAGTTCGCGGGCCATGCTTTGGGCCAGACCAGCCTTGCCATGGCAGCTGATAGCGAATGCGCTGCTCTTGGCATAACCCTTAAAAGCGGCGCTGGCATTGGTAAAGATGATGGTGCCGCGCTGGCCGTTTTCGCCAAGCTGACGGTCGAGCATGGACTTTGCGGCCTGTTGGCCCACCAGGAACGCGCTGTAGGCGGAGTTTGTCAGTACTGCGAGCACCAGTTCCGGATCCGCTTCGATGATGTCTTTGCGGAAAATGTCCGCCATGCGCCCGTCGATGTTGTGGACGACCAGATCCGGGCTGCCCAGCTGCTCGCCGACGTCGCTGAACAACTGTGCCACCGCGTCCGGGTCTGCAGCGTCGCAGCCAAATCGGAAGATGCCATGCTGCTCGTGTAGCTGTTGCATGGAACTTTTGTCTGGATTGCGCGCTGCCACCGCCACCTGCATGCCCTGTTCGCTGAACAACCTTGCGCAGCTGGCGCTGATGCCGGGCCCGCCGCCGACGATTAAGGCCACTTCGCTCATGAGAAATCCTCGCGTTCCGAAATGTTCGTCAATCTAACAGCAAACACGACGATGAGAGTAAGGGTCGCTTCAAATCGCCGTGCGCCGAAAATATTCGTCGATCAGCTCGATATTCTGCCGCGCACCGCGGGCATGAGGGTGAATACGCAAGACCGCCTCGAATACAGATTTCGCCTTGACGTATTCGCCATTGGCCAGATTGATGAGGCCACGCCCTGACAAGGCGCCAAAGTGGCGTGGTTCCAACTCGAGCGTTCTGTTGATGTCGTGCTCTGACGCGGTGTAATCCCCGAGGACGTAGTAAAGCGTGGCGCGTTTGTTCCAGCACTCGGCAAAATCCGGGAACTGCTCGATCAGCGCGTGAAAGATTCGCAGCGCGTTGCGAGGGTTGGCGTTCATCGCGACCATCCCTTCGGCCAGCCGTGCCTGGGCTGAGGGGTTGTCATGCTGGAGCCAGATTTCCCAGATGCGGTCTTCGGCCTCGATTGCTTCGATCGAATTCTCGGTCTGCGCAATGACGAGAAACAGCTCATCCAGGCGAGCGTCGTTTTGATCGGCGAGCATCCGACCCGGAAGGAGCAGCGCCAGGCTGATGAGTAGCGCGGTCCTGGTGCCGGTCATCTGATCCGCCAACCGTTGAAAACGTTGGTCTGGCGACGACGGCTAGGCGCCGAGGCCCCATTTGATCGCGTTGTGCAGAAGTCGCTCGAACGGTTCGGTTTCCCAGACGCCAAGGAACCGTGCCGGCGTGTCGCCGCCGCGTACCACACTATCATCGACAAAGGGCTGAGAATTGCTGTTGGCCGAGTGACAATGGCCAAGGGCGATGTATGCGACCGAACCGTCGCCGACCTCCCTCGTCAGACCCAGGACCCGCGTCCTGCCGTCGGCGCCGAGCGAGGTGTCCTCATCGTAGGCGAAACCGAACCCGGGTGGGGAGGGGTCCTCGGGCAGCTCGGTGGTCAGCAGAACATTGATTTCGCCGCGAGGCTCGATCAGGTAGAGCTCGTCATCTACCTCGAAGGACGGCGGTAGGCCTTCCATCAACGGGTGCTCCGGATTAGCCACAACAACCCGGAATCGCCGAATCGGTGGGTGATTCAGGAAGAACGCGCCCAGCGTGTCGTGATGTGGCGTACGCACCATCGCGCGCTGCCTCTGCCCTTCGATTCGGGCAGCTTTGCCGCCGCTGGTCCCGTGCAGCCCCAGCCAGCGACCGCCTTGCTCGAGCCAGCGGATGATGGCCGCATTCTCGGCTTCGTTCGGATAAGGCCCGGCGACGTAGGTAAGCAGCAGCTTTGCCTCGGCGAGATAGACATCAACGTCCGTGAAGTCCTCGGCGGTCGTTACGTGGGCGCCCTCGTGTTCGCCGATCATCGCGAGTAGTCGCGAGCGAACGAACCCCATGTCGTGACCGGCCGGTTGACCGGGCGGAAATCCGCCGGTGATCAGATGCGCACCAACTGCCATGTTCTCGCCTCGAGGTGTAGGCAAGCAATGAGCATAGCAAGTCCAGAGATCGAGATCCTCTTGCCACGCACCGACTCTCGCCAGAACCGTTCACCCTTCGAGGAATTGTATGGATATCGTAGGCGCGTATCACGCGGCCATAACAATTTCGTCGACAGCTGCAGAGAATTGATGCAATTCCAGAACAATCTCAGCCATTCGAGCGCCCTGAACGAGATCAGGCATTTAATTCGTTTCTCAATGCCTTGGAGTTGGATCCCGTTCACGTGGGGACGCTGGAAAGGCTGGGGTTGCACTACACGTCAAAAGGAGATATCGAGCAGGCCAGAAAGTACGTT
>JAYGEV010000120.1:0-12092 GCA_046582225.1 Pseudomonadales bacterium | reverse complement strand
ATGAGTCTGCATCGGAGACTTCGTAGTCGCGAGATGGCGTTCGTAGCTGGTCGAAATTTTGTGGGAGGGATTGATCACGGAAGTCACCAGTTCACCCTGGGTTCGGGATCGTGTGGTTTCTCCGCCGAGCACAACATGAATCTTTCCCGTTGTCCTCTTGCCCATGTACATGACCGGGACGTCGCTCTGCGCATACTCGACATCCGATATGCTGTGGCAACCATTGCAATGCAGGTCGACAAAGACCTGTTTGCCGGCGTCCGGGTTTCCCTCCGGTAGCGACAGACCGGAAGATTCGAGCTGGCAGCCTTGAAGTAACGCTGCCATCAGGACGGCGAGCGAGCACCAATAGCCTGTTCCTTTCATTGCTGGGAATTCCTTTCGATGAGCGTTGAGAGTCAATATAACTCCAAAATCATTGGCCTCACGTTTTCCGGGGTAAATGACTACTACACGTTCTCGCGGGCTCAGAACCGAAACATTCATTTTGATCCGCTGAGTTTGGCGGTCTGCATTCATCGGGACTCGTTAAGAAACAGGGAGCAAGCGATGAGCGTTCAGGATCTGGGTGCTTGGGGTGAGTTCTTGGTAAGGGTATCAAAAACTGATCTTACCCCGAGATTCGGGCATCACGTCCCGATGTAGTTTGAGCAACAACGGGCTTAACTGTGTATTCGGAAACTCGGCGTAACTTCACCGTTCCGAAATTCTATTCCAGCATGCCTTCGCGCATCAGAAACTCGCAAATATAGGTAAGCCCTTCTCCCTCCACCAAGTTAGTGAACACGTATGGCTTGTCGCCACGCATTCGGAGCGTGTCGCGCTCCATAACCTCCAACGAAACTCCAACATAAGGTGCCAGATCTGTCTTATTGATCACCAGCAGATCGGAGCGAGTGATGCCGGGACCGCCTTTACGAGGAATCTTCTCACCGGCTGCCACGTCAATGACATAGAGGGTCAGGTCTACCAGTTCAGGACTGAAGGTAGCGCTTAGATTGTCGCCACCACTTTCCACTACGATCATTTGAATGTTTGGGAATCGGCTTGCCAGTTGATCGATGGCGGCGATGTTGATGGATGCATCTTCGCGAATGGCCGTGTGTGGGCAGCCGCCGGTTTCCACACCGATGATACGATCCTCCGAAAGCGCTTGTGCCCGCACGAGGATCTCCATGTCTTCCTTAGTATAGATGTCGTTGGTGACCACGCCGATCTCGATGTGGTTGCGCATCTTCTTGCAGATACCTTCTACCAGCGTGGTTTTGCCAGATCCCACCGGGCCTCCGATCCCAACTCGTAAAATGTTCGGAGCTTTAGTGTTTGCTCGATGGGTCATTTGCTTGTGCATGTGCTTTGCCATCTCGTCATCATGAGCGGAACTGCCTGGAATATTGCGTCTCGTGGGCTGCACTGGCAATAGCCAGCGCCGGGCATGTCATCCCCACATCGTCATCGCTCACAGCCAGCGCCAGCTCCGCGAGTTCATGCACCTGCTGCACCATCTCCAGCAGAATCTTTTGACCATCCGTCTGCCCCAAGGGAACAAGCTTTACCGCTGCGGCCACCTGATTTTCACACCATACCCAGGCGTACCCTGCACAAGCGTCGGCAACATCAATTCCCCATTGGAGGCAGGCGACCGCAAAACTGGTGGCGAATGCCGATTTTTCAGGCAAAATCTCAATGGCGTCCCCACGCACCAGATCGGTCAACAGACGTTTCAACGCTTCGCCCATTTCCGCGTCTTCGCGCTGCAACTCGGCCGATTCGCGACTGGCCAACAGCACCGCATTCCAGCGCACAATGCCCGGTGCATCATCACCCTCTGCGCAGCGGTATATCTTTGCCAACACTGGCAGGTCGAGCCGCGGCAGGACGTCTCGCGCGAGGCCCGTGATCCAGTCTCGGGCGTCGGACAGATTGCTGACCCAGCCCGCGGCAACGGCATGCTCCAGGCCATGGGAGTAGCTGTAACCCCCAACGGGCAGTGCCGGGCTGATCAACAGCCACAAACGTGGATCTATGGGAATTTGCGAAGACTTCTTCATACACTCACCGCGCTAAATCCACGTGTTCGTTGTGAGAATATGCCCCGGCTTCGGGTTCGAAGGGGGCCATTTCAGATTCGACGCTGGCGCCCAGAACATCCAACATTTCATCCAACACATGGTCACTGAGATAGCGAATCCAGCCGTTACCAACCTGCACCCAGACATGACGATTGCCAAGATGATATGCTGCCCGGGCGAGCAACCGGGCATCCTTGCAGCGCAGCGTGGATACGGCTTCTGGTGCGGCCACCACTTCTACCAAGAGGTCACTGCTTCCCCGCAACATATCACCGCCGCGCAGCACGGTGCCTCGCGGTAACTTCAGTCGCGCATACTGACCGGAACGCAGCGCCACGCGTTGTCGCGCCTTCTGTCGTGACTCGAACGGCAACACCAACTGATCACCCGCTGATCCCGTTGCTTCACACACTTCCGTGAACACCGGTTCATCCATCATACCCGCTCCCACGAATTAGAAAAGTGAATAGCGCTGGGCGAGCGGTAGTATCGTTGCCGGCTCGCACGTCAGAAGTTCGCCGTCGGCGCGAACCTCGTAAGTCTGCGGATCTACCTCGATTACCGGCAGCGTAGTGTTGGCCTTCATGTCACTCTTACCGATCGTTCGCGTGTTGCGGACTTCTGCGACAGATTTCTGCAGATTGAGGCGCTCCGCGACACCGTTTTCTCGCGCCGCGGAGGAAACGAATGTGAGCGACGTGGCCGAGCGTGCACCACCAAAGGCACCGAACATGTATCGATAGTGAACCGGCTGAGGCGTTGGAATGGATGCATTGGGATCGCCCATGGCCGCGGCCGCAATCATCCCACCTTTGACGATCAGAGCAGGTTTGATGCCAAAAAACGCCGGCTTCCACAACACCAGATCTGCCAGTTTACCCACTTCTACGGATCCCACGTGCTCGGCAATCCCATGAGTAATGGCCGGATTGATCGTGTACTTGGCGATGTAGCGACGAGCTCGCATATTGTCGTTGCGATCGCTGTCCTCTTTGAGCGGTCCACGCTGCGTCTTCATCTTGTGGGCCGTTTGCCACGTTCTGCATATCACCTCGCCGACTCTACCCATGGCCTGGCTGTCGGAGGCAATCATGGAAAACGCCCCGAGATCGTGCAGGATGTCCTCCGCCGCTATGGTCTCCCGGCGGATGCGCGACTCGGCGAATGCCACGTCTTCGGGAATTTTCGAATCGAGATGATGACAGACCATCAACATGTCCAGATGCTCATCGATGGTGTTCACCGTGTAAGGCCTTGTCGGATTGGTGGATGACGGGAGTACATTGGCTTGTCCGCAAGCCTTGATAATGTCCGGCGCATGGCCGCCACCTGCGCCTTCTGTGTGATAGGTGTGGATCGCGCGGCCCTTGAAGGCTGCCAGCGTGTGCTCCACGAAGCCCGACTCGTTTAGCGTATCGGTATGAATGGCAACCTGCACATCGCATGCATCGGCCACCGCGAGACAGTTGTCAATTGCCGCCGGGGTGGTGCCCCAGTCCTCGTGCAGTTTGAGTCCCATGGCGCCGGCGGCAATCTGCTCGGTCAGGGCTTGGGGCAAGCTGGCGTTGCCTTTGCCGAAAAAGCCAAGGTTCTTGGGAAACGCGTCGGCCGCCTGCAGCATGCGTGAAATATTCCAAACCCCCGGGGTGCAGGTCGTTGCGTTGGTGCCGGTCGCAGGTCCAGTGCCACCACCGAGCATCGTGGTCACACCAGACATGAGCGCCTCTTCGATCTGTTGCGGGCAGATGAAATGAATGTGGGCATCGACACCGCCGGCGGTGAGGATCATGCCTTCGCAGGCCAGCGCTTCGGTCCCAGGTCCGATAACGATGTCTACGTCAGACTGAATATCGGGATTACCGGCTTTGCCGATCGCGGATATTCTACCGTCCTTGATGCCGATGTCCGCCTTCACGATTCCCCAGTAGTCGAGAATGAGCGCGTTAGTGATCACCAGATCCACGACCTCCGCATCCGGGCGCTGGCTCTGACCCATTCCGTCGCGAATCACCTTGCCGCCACCGAATTTCACCTCATCGCCGTAGATCGCAAAGTCGCGCTCTACCTCGATCACGAGTTCTGTATCACCAAGACGTATCCGATCACCCGTGGTAGGACCGAACATCTCTGCATAAGCTCGTCGGTCCATCTGGCTCATGTGTTGTCCTCCAGATCGCCCATAATCTGAGCATTGAATCCAAACACTCGGCGCGCCCCGGCGTAGGGGACTAGTGTGACGGTGCGGGATTGGCCTGGTTCGAAACGCACGGCCGTTCCTGCCGCGACGGCGAGTCGTTGACCGCGGGCAATATCCCGATCGAAATCCAGTGCGGGGTTGGTTTCCGCAAAGTGGTAGTGGGAGCCAACCTGAATGGGTCGATCCCCCGTGTTGGCCACTTTGATCTCGGTGGTTGGCCGGCCTGGGTTCAGCTCGATCCTGCCTTCGACTATGAAATACTCACCAGGAATCATCCGTCCTCCTCGACGTTTGCGTTCGTCTGTTAATCAATAGGGTTGTGCACGGTGACTAGTTTGGTGCCGTCCGGGAACGTCGCCTCCACCTGAACTTCGTGAATCATCTCCGCAATTCCCTCCATCACGTCGTCGCAACTGAGGAGCGTTGTGCCAAAGCGCATGAGTTCGGCGACACCCAGGCCATCTCGAGCGCCTTCCATTATTGCGGCCGAGATGAGGGCCACACTTTCCGGATAGTTGAGCTTTACGCCGCGGTCTTTGCGCTT
The DNA here is from genome assembly GCA_046582225.1 of Pseudomonadales bacterium. Lineage (GTDB taxonomy): Bacteria > Pseudomonadota > Gammaproteobacteria > Pseudomonadales > Azotimanducaceae > JAYGEV01. Next base: position 7,279 of record JAYGEV010000120.1, on the reverse strand, counting down.
CTGCGCCACTTGCGCCGCCACAAAGATCAACAATTTGTCCTTCTCTCTGGGAGTCAGCTCCATATCGCATTCTCCAATCTGCCGATAACCTTCAGGTATTCCATATTCGCGGCGGGCATGCTTTGCGCCCCAGCAACAACGGCCGCACGCGCGCCCATACACACTGCATCCAGGTGCGAACGATTTCTGAATCGGCGCCGAGCACCCTGGCAACCAGCACGCCGTTCACCAGCGTCATGGCGTGCAGGAGTTCGCCAGGTTCGGTGGCTGCCGGCAGTGCCCCCCGCACCATCTCCAGTATCTCAATGTCTGCCGGTGTCGCATACACTGTACCGTAGACCATGCGCCCGGCAAGCCCCCATCGAGCCTTGAGCAGGCGGTCAGCCGCACGCCAGCGATTGCATTCAAGCAGCAACGGCTCCGCGCCTTCCGCTTGTGTGCGTCGATACAGCGACACTCTTTGATTGACTTCACCCTCGGCAAATAGGTCACCCGCGGCAGCGCGACCCAGACAGGTCAACTCCCAACCGATGTAGCGTGCACCTGGCGCTAAATACACGGACGTCCGCGCGTTCACCCGACACCCACCAAACAATATCGTTTCCTGTGGCAGCCATTCGAGGCTCGCGCCCTGGGCCAGCTGAAATTCCTGTATCAGTTCCGCACGCGGGCCTGCCGAGCGATAGATTTTGCTGGCCGCCGGAGTCGTGACGACGGCCATCGCGTCAGCCGTGAGATCCAGCGATAACTCGAGGCGATCACCACCAACGACACCACCGGGTGGATGCAGCAAATATAAGTGGCAGACCTCGCCTTCGGGATAGAAAGGTTTTTGAATATACAGCGGACCCTGGCCGGCCAAACGCCGCACCCGTGTGCGACCGTTATCCTTCACCAGGCGCAGTGCCAGTTGGCCAACCCATCCTGGTGCGCCGGCAGGGTCAATTGCTGGCTCCTGCTGTTCAGCCATGATCGCTTCAGACCGTCAGATAGTCGGCGGCGAGTTGGTCGTCCAATTTATCAATGCTCCCCCCGGCAACCACACGACCTTTGTCCATGATACAGAATCGATCCGCCACACGCTTTGCGAAAGGCAACTTCTGCTCGACCAGTAATACGGTTAGCCCCAAGGACTCATTCAACCGCATGATCACGTCTCCGATCTCCTGAACGATGTTCGGTTGAATGCCTTCACAGGGTTCATCGAGAATGAGCAAACGCGGTTCCAGCACCAGAGCTCGACCTATGGCAAGCTGTTGCTGCTGGCCACCGGAGAGGTCGCCACCACGCCTTTGGCGCATGTCGGCGAGCGCCGGAAAGAGGTCAAAAATCTGCGACGGGATGAGCTTTTGTAGGTCTCTTCGAGCCGGCAGTCCGATGCGCAGATTTTCCTCCACGGTCAACAGCGGAAAGATCATGCGCCCCTGGGGCACATAACCGATGCCAAGCCGTACGCGTTGTTCGGCCTTGAGCCCACTGACATCCTCATCGAGGAACTTTATTTCGCCGGAACTGTTGGATAGCAGGCCCATGACACAATTGAGCAATGTCGTCTTGCCGACGCCATTGCGTCCCATCAGACAAACACACTCACCCTGGGGCACGGCCAGATCGATATCCCACAACGTGTGACTCTCGCCGTAGAACTGGTTGAGTTGGCTGATGTTGAGCATCATTCACCCAGATAAACTTCGATTACCCGTGGGTCCTGCTGCACTTTGCTCATGGGTCCTTCCGCCAATACAGATCCCTCATGGAGTACCGTCACAGTACGCGCTATGGAGCGAATAAACTCCATATCGTGTTCCACCACCACCACCGAGCGGTCACCAGCCAGCGAGGTAAGTAACTCAGCCGTTCGCTCTGTTTCCTGATGTGTCATCCCAGCCACCGGTTCATCCACCAGCAGCACCCTTGGCTGCTGAATGAGCAGCATGCCGATCTCCAGCCATTGCTTCTGGCCGTGGGCCAGAGAGGCCGCTACTTGATCCTGATGCTCGACGAGTCCAATTGTGTCCAGTACCTCATCAATCAGATCATTCTGCTCCCCGGAAAGTTTCGCAAACAGCGAGGTCCAGACTTCTTTTGGTGCCTTCATCGCCAGGCCGAGATTCTCTCGGACGGCAAGATTTTCAAAGACGGTGGGCTTCTGGAATTTTCGCCCGATGCCTGCTCGGGCGATCTGGGATTCCGTCATCCGCAAAAGATCCAGGTGCTGACCCAGATGGACGGTGCCACTATCGGGTTTCGTCTTGCCGGTGATCACATCCATCATGGTCGTCTTCCCGGCGCCGTTAGGACCGATGATGCAGCGTAGCTCCCCGTCGTCGATATACAGGTTGAGGTTGTTCAGCGCTTTGAAACCATCGAAGCTGACGCTGATGTTTTCCAGGTAGAGAATAGGACCGTGGGAAGCGTCTATTTTTACGTTGTCGAAGTCGATGGGCGCATCGTATACCCGCGATCGGTCATACCATTTCTCGGTCATCTTTCAGTCCTCCGACGGTCCAGCAGCCCAACGATACCGCGAGGTAAAAACAAAGTTGCCAGTACAAACAGACCGCCCAGAGCAAACAACCAAACTTCGGGAAGAACGGCTGTAAAAGTGGTTTTCGCGTAGTTGACAAGCACCGCGCCCAACGCCGCACCGTATAAAGTGCCTCGACCGCCGATAGCCACCCAGATCACGTTCTCGATAGAGTTCAGCGGTTGGAACTCGCTGGGATTGATGATACCTACTTGCGGGACATAAAGAGCACCGGCAATCCCCGCAAGGACAGCGGAGAAAGTAAATATCCAGAGCTTGTAGAACTCCACCCTGTAGCCGATAGAACGCACACGGCTCTCGGCATCCCGGATTGCAACCACTACCTTGCCCAGCTTCGAGTTGACAACCGCGCGACAGCTGACGTAAGCCGCTGCCAGGGCTAGAGCGGACACGACAAACAAAACACAACGAGTGAAATCCGACTGTAAACTGAATCCGAGGATATCCTTGAAGTCCGTCATGCCATTATTGCCGCCGAAACCCATTTCATTGCGAAAAAACGCCAGCATGAGTGCATAGGTCAGAGCCTGGGTCATGATGGCCAGATACACGCCTGTCACCCGGGCGCGGAAGGCTAGATAGCCGAATACGAAAGCCAGCAAGCCCGGGATGAAAACCACCATCAACATGGCAAACCAGAAGAAGTCGAATCCCATCCAGTACCACGGCAGCTCTTGCCAATTCAAAAAGACCATGAAATCGGGGAGTTCCGCATTTCCGTAAACGCCGCGACTACCGATCTGTCGCATCAGGTACATGCCCATGGCGTATCCACCTAAAGAGAAGAATGCGCCATGGCCGAGACTCAAGATGCCGCAGTACCCCCAGACAAGATCCAGTGACAGCGCAAGCAGCGCAAAGCACAGGTACTTGCCAAGCAAGGTCACACTGTAAGTGGATAGATGCAGGGCAGATTCGGCTGGGACCGCGAGATTGCACAACGGCACGATCACCGCTGCGAAAAGTAGCGAGCCCAGCATGATGTAGCCACCGGTGTCATTGCGAAGCAGAGAAAGCAACATACTCAGCTCTCCGCCGCGCGACCCTTCTGCGGGAACAAACCGCTCGGACGCTTCTGGATAAACAGGATTATGAATACGAGAATGAGAATCTTGGCGACCACAGCACCAGCGAACGGCTCGATGAACTTGTTGGCAATGCCAAGAGACAAGCCACCTAAAAGCGTGCCCCAGATATTGCCAACGCCACCGAAGACCACGACCATAAAGCAGTCGACGATGTAGCTCTGGCCGAGATTTGGTCCCACATTCGTCAACTGCGATAACGCGACCCCTGCCACGCCTGCAACGCCCGAGCCGAGCCCGAAAGTGAGACTGTCCACCCAGCCGGTTCGCACACCCATGGCTTTTGCCATCCGCCGATTCTGCGCAACGGCTCTGACTTCGAGTCCAAGACGAGTGCGTTGCAGCACCAGCCAAAGCGCGAAAAAGACCATGAGGCTGAACGCCAGAATGTAGAGCCGATTGTAGGTAAACGATAGCCCCGCAACGACTTCCAGCGACCCGCTCATCCACTCAGGTGTGGACACGGACCTGTTCAAGGGCGAGAAGATGCTGCGTACCAGTTGCTGCAGAATTAGACTGATGCCGAAGGTTGCCAGCAGGGTTTCCAGTGGACGTCCATACAGGAAACGGATGACGCCCCGCTCGATGGCGATCCCCATCAGACCTGCCACGAGGAATGCAGCCGGGACGGCAACGAAGAGGGACATGCCGAGTTGCGTCGGCATGAGCAGCTGTACGACGTAGGTGGTGTACGCCCCCAGCATGATGAGTTCACCGTGGGCCATATTGATGACGCCCATGACACCGAAAGTAATCGCAAGGCCGATGGCCGCCAACACCAGCACCGAACCCAGGCTCAAGCCAAAGAACACAATTTCGATGAAGTGGTAGATTTCCAGCTTCTGCTCGATCGCGAGTAAAGCGGTAGCCGCGCTGGCACGGACTTCCGCCGCCGCATTCTCGTCTTTCTGCAGCGCAACCAACCGACTGCGTACCGAGGCATGCACATTGCCAGACAAGCGTTCGATGGCTGCCAGCTGTGTGGGTTGGTTACCCTGTTCGAGATCCAGCAATGCTAGGGCGTCGTCGATGGCTGCCCGGACGTCAACATTGGATTCCTCTTCCAGGGCTACGCGGAGCATCGCAGCCGACGTGGCGTCCATGGAATCAAACATCTCTACCACCGAAGCCAGACGGCGTTCCGGGTTTGGTGAGTAGAGGCCTATGCGCGCGATCAATTTCCGCAGACTGGAGCGCAGAGAGTTGTTGATGGCAACTCTTCTCACCCCGCGGCGACTCACACTGCCAAGGTCTTCACCACTCGCGGCATCTTTGACCCGGTAGCCCCCTTCGCTCTTGAGGACAATGACCACGCGTTTATCAGATCGCAAGGTCTGTAGCTCACCTTCGAGCATGGCGTTCAACACTCTGACAACGCGAGGATGATCCATCCGTGAGAGGCGCTGCGCGGCCTCAGCTTTCGCGGCGAAATCGCCCGCATTCAAACTCTGCACTGCTTGCTCAAATGCCTGCTCAATCGTGGCTGCGAAGGTGAGCGGCGAGACTAAGGACAGAAACAGGATCGACACTACACGGGCAGCAAACCGGCTCGCCCTGCGAGGCAGGATTACTGCGAACTTTAGGTACATCTTCCCCTCTCGCGCTGTGCTACGGCCGTGCAGCATCGTAGTCTATATTTGTTTTGCGTAGAACGACCAAAACCCGCATCCCGCGCCCTGATAGGCGCGGAACCGGGAATCTGGCGGCTATAAAAAACCGTTAACGATCAATAATTTTGACCCGAACATTGACCAGTTTTCACATTGTAGTTGCCGCAGTATAGTGGCACCCGCCAATCAGCGATGAGATCTTTGGAACCCTCTAGATAGTCGGACCATTCGTCTCCAACGACTGTCCCAGCACTTTGCCAGACAATCTGAAACTGTCCATCGTCCTGAATCTCACCGATCAGAACAGGTTTGGTGATGTGGTGGTTAGGCATCATGGTGGACAACCCACCGGAAAGGTTGGGGACCGAAACGCCGATGATCGCATCCTGCACCGCAGTAGCGTCTGTCGTGCCGGCTTTCTTCACGGCTTCTATCCACATGTTGAAGCCGATGAAGTGAGCTTCCATTGGATCATTGGTTACTCTGTCTTCATCTTCAATGAAATCCAACCAGGTATCGATGAAGTCATCATTCACGGCCGCCTCCACACTCATGAAATAGTTCCATGCGGCGAGGTGACCGACTAGGGGTGCAGTGTCGATGCCCGACAATTCTTCCTCACCAACCGAAAACGCGACAACCGGTATGTCCTCTGCCGACATGCCCTGGTTTGCCAGTTCCTTATAGAACGGCACGTTTGCATCACCATTGATGGTGGACACGACCGCCGTCTTCTTACCTGCAGAACCGAAGTTCCTGATATCCGACACGATAGACTGCCAGTCTGAATGGCCAAACGGCGTGTAGTTGATCATGATGTCTTCAGCCGCGACACCTTTTGCCTTCAGATAGGCTTCGAGAATCTTGTTGGTGGTGCGTGGATAGACGTAGTCCGTTCCTGCCAGCACCCAGCGGGTGGTACCCAGGTCCATCAGATAGTCCACAGCCGGGATCGCCTGCTGGTTTGGCGCTGCACCTGTGTAGAAAACGTTCCGCGACGATTCCTCACCTTCGTATTGCACCGGATAGAACAGCAATCCGTTCAACTCTTCGAAGACCGGCAATACGGACTTTCTGGAAACCGACGTCCAGCAACCGAATACGGCGGCGACTTCATCCTTCTCCAGCAAAGCGCGCGCTTTTTCTGCGAAAAGCGGCCAGTTGGATGCCGGGTCAACGACCACGGCTTCCAGTTTTTTGCCGAGTAGTCCGCCTTTTTTATTCTGCTCCTCGATCAACATCAGCACGGTGTCTTTCAGCGTGGTTTCGCTGATTGCCATGGTGCCCGATAGAGAGTGCAAGATACCAACTTTGATGGTGTCGTCGTCAGCCAAGGCACCCTGGACCAAGCCAATGGTCATGAGCGCCACGCAGGCCATACGGGTGATTCGCGCGTTCAGTTTTAGGTAAATTTGGTACATGTGTGGTTACTCCTTGGAGTTTGTCTGTTGTTTGATTACGGTTAGATCTGGATCTGCACGCCAATTGTCAAAGCGTTTACGTCCGCGCCCGGGACCCCGGTCAGATTTGCATCGCCATCGGTGAAGTTGATATTCAAGCGGGTGTTGTGACCGGAAATGACATAGTTGACGCCGACTTCGATCAAATCACTGCTCTCGAAGAAATCGCTCGGATCGTTCTTGGTGAAGCGAACATAGGGTTGGAACTTGCCGAACCCTACCTCTTCAGGAAACAGGTATGCTACCGTAGCGAAGTAGCTCGTACCGTCGTAGAGGCAGAAGCATTCTGGATCCCCAATCATTGTAGCGGTAAGGTCTACGTCGAATTCTTTGAATTCGCCTTCCAGGGTGACCACCCCTCCATTGCCAAGCACTTTTTCGAACAGCACATCAAAACCGTAGACAAAGAAGTCCGTTGGTTCAGCCCCGGTTCCGGCACCATCTGCCTGGGACTGTAGAAACAGGGCAACGGTAAATACGTCCCCCGCGCCGCCGTAGTAGGTACTGCTGGTGTAGTAAGCCGGGTTGGCTTCCTTATTCAGAAAGTTGTAGGCGAAACGACCAGCGACCAACAGG
>JAYGEV010000018.1:0-1524 GCA_046582225.1 Pseudomonadales bacterium | reverse complement strand
GGGGACCGCACGACTGATACACAGGATTGCGCCGTATCAGATATGGCGCGCCGGCCGTTTGCTGCAGTTCATGGCCATTGTTCTCCTGGCGGTGAGCGTGAGTCTTTTCGAACTGCCGCTGTGGGCGTTTGCCGCGTTGTTAGCGATTGCGATCGGCGCGGGTGGCATGATCAATCCTTCGGTTACCGGACTGTATCTGGCGCACTTCGATCGTCTCAGCGGCAGCGCGGTGTCGTTGATGAACGTGGTGGTGTTTCTGTTTGGCAGCGTGCTCGGTATCGTAACGGGACTGTTCCACGATGGCAGTTTGAAGCCGATTATCTACACGATGGTGCTCGCTTCAACCGTGGGTAATCTGATTGCTCTGTACATCCCGGCTCCCAAAGGCTTCGATCCGAATGCCGACGGGATTGATGAGCAGCACACACCCATTGAGGCTGACTCGAAGCTGAGTTGAGGGCAGCCCCGGCAACGATTCGCTCGTCGGTTCTTCAGTTCACGTTTTCACCCCGCAATACGTCGAAAGTGTGCAGCACGTCCAACTTATCGGTGCACGGCGGTCTAGGCTCCGACCTCGGTGCGGAGGCTGGTGCCTCCGCGTGCCCGTTGGCTGCGCATGCATGTTGAATCAAGGAGGTCATCCCCTGCGTGATCGCCCGACCACGAGCTAGGGGTTTCGAAGTCAGCCGCCTACCAGGGGTGAACGTCCCCGGTCCATTTTAGAAACTTGCCCGAATCCGCCAGGGTCATTTCGGCGATCACGCGGCGTACACCGGTGGCGCTCTCATGCGGTTCGATGTCGGCGACGTCGCCGGCCATGTCCGTTTTCACCCAGCCAGGATGCATGGGCACCACGATCACCTTCTGGGCTTCGAGCTCCGTTGCAAGTGCGGTCATCAGGCGATTTACCGCCGCCTTTGCCGCGGCGTAGGAATAACCGATCTCATGATCGTAAACGTGTGCCGCAACCTGGCTGGACATCGTGACGATTTTGCGCTGCTGGGACGCCAGCACGTTGTCCAGGAACACCTGGATCACCCGGAACGGCCCCATCGCCATGACGCTGAACTCGAACGCCCAGTTGTCGTAGTCCATGTTCTGAAAGGTCTGGGTTTCCAGGCCACCCCAGACGCCGGCATTGTTGATGAGCACATCGATGGGCGCGCCGTCGAGTTCCCGGGCGCAGCCGTTCACGGAGTCCAGGTCGCCGACGTCCATTCGGTGCACCGTCAGGCATCCGTCCGAGGCCTGGGCGAGCGCGTGCTCATTGTTCGCCTGGGCCTGCGCAACCAAGAGCTCCACCTTGGACTGATCCTTCGCCAGAGCGCCCTGAGCGGCGAGGGCTTCCCGACGGTAAGTCGCAGCGGCCTTTTCCGCCTGCGAAATGCGATCCACCGCATCGTTATACTGCGCATGCAGACTCGCACTCGCATGGCGTTCCTGGTCCCACTGACCACGCTGCACACGCAGGATGCCCAGCTCCGCTTGAGCCTGGGCCAGCTGACTCCCCGCTGCCACCTGCTG
>JAYGEV010000559.1:0-10882 GCA_046582225.1 Pseudomonadales bacterium | reverse complement strand
TTAGCTTCGCCGAGCTCGGTTTCCAGCGCCTTGAACCTGCGAAAACTTGTGATGACCGGATCAAGATCCGCGAACTCTTTGGACAGTGCCGTGAACGTGTTGCGCTCGGCCATGACTTCCGGATCCGACAGCAATGCGCTGACTTCGTCGTGACGATCGGTCAAGGCTGACAGCTTGGCCACCATTGAGGGTGAGAGCGACATCGGTCAGCCGAGCTGGTAGAGGGTTTTGAAAAGCTCTAAGAGGTCGGCGCGGCCATCTGCGCTGGCGTTGCGGACGGCCAGGGTTGGTGCGTGTATGAGCTTGTTGGTCAGGGAGCGGCTTAAACCCTGAATTACCGCTTGCGGATCTGCGCCGTTACCGAGTTCCTTGAGAGCTTTTTGCAGTTCCGCCTGCTGAATTGACTCTGCGCTGTCTCGAAAGCTCCGCAACAGTGCCTGCCCCTGATGAGCGCGACGTTCTCGGATGTAGTGATCGGCACCATCCAGCACCAGGTATTCGGCGCTCTCCGCAGCGGAGCGACGCTGCTTGACGTTTTCTTCGATGATCTGTGTGAGATCGTCGATTGTGTACAGGTAAACGTCGGGTAGTTCGGCGACTTCCGGCTCAACGTCTCTCGGCACCGCGATGTCGACGATGAAGATCGGTTTGTGGCGACGCCGTTTGATGGCCGCCTCTACCGCGCCCTTGCCAACGACTGGCAGCGAACTGCCGGTAGATGAAATCACCACGTCGTATTCATGCAGGTGCGCGGCAATGTCGGTCAGCTGCATCGGCGTCGCATCGAATCCGGCAGCGAGGGTTTCAGCGTTCCCAAGCGTGCGGTTGGCGATGGCGAGCCCGCCGATGCCAAGTTCGGACAGATGCTCCGCTACGCGTTGGATTGTGTCTCCAGCGCCGATCAGCAACGCTTTGTTGTGCGCGAGGTCGGTAAAAATCTGCTGCGCCATGGTCACCGCCGCATAGGCGACTGACACGGGGTTGCGACCAATGTCGGTATCGGTGCGGATTTTCTTTGCGGTGTTGAGCGTCACCTGGGACAACAGGTTGAGCTCGGGCCCCAGGGTCCCGACGTTGCGAGCCAGATCGTAGGCGGCCTTTACCTGTCCCATGATCTGCGGTTCACCGAGCACCTGTGAATCGAGGCCTGCGGCGACCCGGATCAGGTGCCGCGCGGCGTCCTGATCCCAATGGGTGTACGCCATGCTGGCAAGCTCGCTCATGGCGACCGGACGGTAGTCCGCCAACCATCGCGAGACCGACTCTTCGTGGGCAGGGTCTAAGGACAGAATCAGCTCTGTGCGGTTGCACGTGGAGATGATCGCCGCCTCAGACACACTCGGAATGGAGCTGGTTGCATCTGCAAGCGCGGTCAACAGCCCGTCCTCCGGGATCGCGACGCGTTCCCGGACGTCAATAGGAGCCGTGCGATAGTTAACGCCGTATGCCAATATCGCCATGATTGCCGAAGCATAGTCCAGACAGTCGAAGCGCGCATTTTAGCAGGTTCAGGGAATTGTGAACGCACATAAGCTCTTATTTATTAACATATTTTTTGTAGCCAACCTGGCTGCGTGCGCGTCCTTCGCGCCGCCTTCCGAGGGCCCCGGCGATTTTCAGCTGCGCGGCAAAATGGGCGTGCTGGAAGGTAGCGAGAGCTTTTCCGCGCGTTTCCGATGGCGTCAGCAGGGACCTGAATTCACGATCGATTTGTGGGGTCCACTGGGCCAGGGCCGGGTCAGATTGAGGGGCGATGCGCAACGCATTGCCGTGCTCGATGGTGCAGGTGGTGTTCTTGCCGAAGGGCCCCATGCCGAGGTGATGCTCGCCCAACTCGGCTGGACGCTGCCCCTGGTGGTGCTTCCGAATTGGGTGCTTGGTGCGGCGGGTGACAGCGCGCTCGTTGAACAAACGCGCTACAACGATGCTGGCCGCCTGATCGAGTTTGAACAACTCGATTGGGCGGTGGTGTTCGCCCAGCACCGGGAGATCACCGGGTCGATGGGCGCGCGCTGGTTGCCGCGTAAGATCACAGCCCGAAAGGGTGATTATCAGGTCCGACTGGTCATCTCCGAATGGCAGATCTAGCCGGAATCGTTTCCGAATAGCGGCGGTGATGCAATGGCCGGTTTGCTGGGCCCATTTGTTTGACAGTAACCGGGCCCGACATCACAATAGCGGCCCTCGCGCGCAGGGCCAGGCGCCCGATCGCCAGGATGGGCGCCAGGGCAAACTAATTTCTCACAGGGTTGTCTTAGTTGGTTCCCAATATTGGGGTGTGGCCAAGTGGTAAGGCACCGGGTTTTGATCCCGGCATTCGCAGGTTCAAATCCTGCCACCCCAGCCAATTTTACGCATGATCTCAAAACGGCCGATAAGCTAGTTAGGGGAAGGTAATTGTCAAACCTCATGATATTTGCGGGTAGCTCTAATCCCGCGCTTGGGCAACGAGTAGCGGTGGAACTCCGAATGCAACTCGGTGTGGCGGATGTGGGCCGCTTCAGCGATGGCGAGGTGAATGTCGAGATTCACGAAAACGTTCGTGGTCAGGACGTGTTCATTCTGCAGTCCACCTGTGCGCCCACGAATGACAACGTCATGGAGCTGATGATTATGTCCGATGCCGTTCGACGGGCGTCGGCGCAACGGGTCACTGCGGTGATACCCTACTTTGGCTATGCCCGTCAGGACCGGCGGGTACGATCCGCGCGGGTGCCCATTACCGCAAAGGTAGTCGCCGACATGCTCGGCAGCGTGGGTATCGATCGCATCCTTACCGTGGATCTGCACGCCGATCAGATTCAGGGGTTCTTCAACATGCCCGTAGACAACGTTTATGGATCACCGATCCTGGTGGACCACATGGTGAGCCAGAACTACCAGAACCCCATTGTGGTATCGCCGGACGTGGGTGGGGTGGTCCGCGCCAGGGCGATTGCCAAGCAGGCCAATGACCTGGACCTTGCCATCATCGATAAGCGGCGTCCCCAGGCGAACGAATCCAAGGTGATGAATGTGATTGGTGAGGTGGGTGGAAAAACCTGCGTTCTCGTCGATGATATCGTGGATACGGCGGGCACGTTGTGTACAGCTGCCAAAGCCCTCAAGGATGAGGGAGCCATCAAGGTGGTTTCCTATATCACCCACGCGGTGTTCTCAGGCAATGCCATTGAGAAGATCATCGACTCGGAACTAGATGAGATGATCGTCAGCGACACCATCCCGCTGAGTGAGGCGGCGCAGAGTTGCAACAAGATAAAGTCATTGAGTCTTGATCGCTTGCTGGCCGAAGCTATTCGGCGTGTAAGCAACGAAGAATCCATCAGCGCGATGTTTCGCTAGCTGAGGAGCCAAAGCGTTCGGATCTGGTCGCAAATCCGAGCGTCTGTTTTAACGTAACGGAGAAATCAAATGTCGCAGCAGATAGAGATACACGCCGAGCTGCGCGTGGACGTAGGGAGAGGTGCGAGCCGCCGCCTGCGCCGCCAAGCGGAAAAAGTGCCCGGCATCATATACGGGGGCACAGACGACCCCCTACCCCTCACTATGAGCAGTATCGAGCTTGCCAAGGTTATGAAGCAGGAGTCGTTCTACTCGCAGATACTCAGCGTGATCCTCGATGGCAAAGGCCAGCAGGCTCTGGTGCGAGACTTGCAGCGCCATCCCGCCACCGAAAAAGTGATGCACATCGACTTTCTTCGGATCAGTGCGGATCGGGCGATACAGGTATTTGTTCCTCTGCACTTCATCGGCGAAGATAAATGCCTCGGTGTCAGAGAAGGTGGCGGCAGTATCATCCACAACGTGACCGAGGTGGAGGTCAGCTGTCTGCCAGGTGATCTTCCAGAATACCTCGAGGTGTTCATGGCGCTGGTTGAGCTTCATCAGACGGTACGCCTGAGCGATCTGGCCGTGCCTGAAGGCGTGACCATCGTAGCGCTGGCCCATGGCCCGGAGCGCGATGTCAGTGTGGTCAGCGTCCAGGTACCACGTGGTGGTCTCGAAGAAGAGGAAGAGCTTGAAGCGGCTGCCGAAGGCGAAGCGGCTGAAGGCGACCAGGCCGAAGCGGCGGGTGACGCGGACAGTACTGACGAGGAGCCCAGCGAAGGCTGACCATGCCAGGCTTGCGTCTGATTGTGGGTCTGGGCAATCCGGGCCCGCAATATCAGTCCACCCGGCACAACGTCGGCGCGAACTTCGTAGCCTACCTTGCACAGCGCTTCGAACTTCAGCTTGCGCCAGACGCCAAGTTCAAGGGTTACGTTGGTCGGGGCAACATCGCCGGTCACGACGTGCGTTTGCTGGTGCCGACCACGTTCATGAATCTCAGCGGCGAATCGGTGGGTGCGCTCGTGGGCTTCTATAAGTTCGACGTTGATGAGGTTCTGGTTGCATATGACGAGATGGCATTTGAACCTGGAGTGCTGCGGCTGAAAACCGGCGGCGGTGACAATGGCCACAACGGGATCAGGAATTTGATCTCCGGTCTGGGTAACGCGAGAGATTTTCACCGCTTGCGAATAGGAGTGGGACACCCGGACGATCGTAGTCAGGTTACTGCGTTTTTGACCTCGCACCGAATGCCCGAAGCGGAACGCAAGCTTATCGAGAGCAGCTGGCAAATCGATGATGCCCTACTCGGTGATGTTCTGGCGGGAAACCTTGAAAAGGCAATGAACGATTTGCACTCGTCGGGCAGCGACGACGAAGAAGGCGAACGAGGAGAGACCTGAATGGGATTCAAGTGTGGCATCGTCGGCTTGCCGAACGTCGGCAAATCGACGTTGTTCAACGCGCTTACCCAGGCCGGAATCGACGCCGAAAACTTTCCGTTCTGTACAATCGATCCAAACACCGGAGTAGTTCCGGTGCCTGACTCGCGCCTCGACCAGGTCGCGGCGCTGGCGGGCTCCGCGAAGATCGTGCCGACCACGATGGAGTTTGTTGACATCGCCGGGCTGGTGGCTGGAGCGTCTAAGGGCGAAGGCCTCGGCAATCAGTTTCTGGCGCAAATTCGAGAGACCGACGCGGTAGCGCACGTGGTACGTTGTTTTGAAGATGACAACGTGGTGCACGTGTCGGGTGCGATTTCCCCCGCGGACGACGTTGAGATCGTCAACACTGAGCTCGCGCTGGCCGATCTGGAGTCTGCCGAGCGGATCCAGGATCGCACCAGGCGCGTCGCGAACGCCGGCGATGCGAGTGCGAAAACGCTGCTGGCGGTTCTTGACGTGGTATGCGACGGCCTCGGTGCCGGGCAGCCTGTTAGATCGTTATGCCTGGCTCCCGAGCAGCTGGCGCTGGTCGCCGAGTTTCAGTTCATCACGGCCAAACCGGTGCTATATATTGCAAACGTCGCCGAGGACGGCTTCGAAGACAATCCCATGCTCGATGTGGTTGCGCAGATCTCAGCGGCTGATCACTCCGAAGTGGTCGTCATCTGCAACAAGATAGAAGCAGAGATTGCCGAACTCGAAGAAGACGAGAAAGCAGAGTTTCTCCAAGCGTTGGGAATTGCGGAACCGGGGCTCAATCGGGTGATCAGGGCCGGATATCGCCTGTTGGGGCTGCATCACTATTTCACAGGAGGCCCAAAGGAAGCCCGCGCGTGGACCGTCCCGCTTGGCACCAGGGCGCCGCAGGCCGCCGCAGTGATTCACACGGATTTCGAGAAGGGTTTTATTCGCGCGGAGGTTATCGCCTACACCGACTACCTCGCCTGCAAAGGTGAGCAGGGTGCAAAAGATGCGGGTAAGTGGCGTCTTGAAGGCAAAGACTACGTGGTTCAGGATGGCGACGTCGTACTTTTCCGCTTCAACCTGTAGAGGCCATCGGTATGAGTGACTCTGACAACCCGTATGCCGCGCCGCTGGCAGATTTGGGTGGTGAGATCGAGCGTTTTGGCGGTTCCATCGAAAACACCCTGGCGGGCAACGCCGAGCTGAACGTCGCAGATGTGATGTCCGAGGCCTGGCAGCGTACGAAAGGCATCAAAGGCATCGTGATCGGCGGTGGTTTCCTGATCTACCTCGGTGTTGCCGTGCTGACCGTCGTGCTGGGTTTCGTTTTCGGATTTGGCGACAGCCAGTCGGTGCTGGGAGTGGTGGTCATGCAACTGGTGACCATGATGATGATATATCCGTTCTTCGCAGGCGTATTCATGCTCGGCCTGCGGCAGAGCGTTGGCCTGCCTGTCAGCTTCGATCAGCAGTTTGCGCACTATGGTGCGGCGCTGCCCATCATCGGCGTAGCGCTGCTGCAGTCGCTGGCTTCCATGATCGGCTTCCTGCTGCTGATTCTTCCGGGCCTGTATCTGGCTTTCGCACTCGCGTTAGCGGTGCCTCTAAAGGTTGAAAAGCAATTGTCCATCTCAGATTGCCTGACCACGTCGTTGAAGCTGGTGAATAAGAAGTTCCTAAATGTTGTGGTTCTGGCCATCGCGGCATCAATTATATCGGTGCTGAGCTTCATCACCCTTATCGGCTGGATCTGGGGCATACCCTGGATGCTGATGGTCTACGCCATCACCTACCGCCAGTTGGCCGGCTGCGACATCGAAGCCTGAGGCCGACTGCCACGCCTGGTGTTTGGCGTCGGTTCATGTTGATACTTGTATGCTAGCGTATGGCTGGCGATGTATCAGAACATGAAGAACCGATGGTTAGGGTTGACTGAAAAGGTGACGTACCCGCGCTCTGCGTTGCGTCCGCTTGTGTTGCTGGCCAGCCTGATCGTGATCAGCGCATGTGGTGGAGGCGGTGGTTCTTCACAGGCGGCACCGGCCCCGCCGCCACCCGCGCCCACCACCGCGCAGATGAATGCCGGGTCGTTGCTGGCGTCACAGGCGACCTTCGGCATGTCGTTTCAGGGTATTGAAACCATTGCTCAGACCGGGCACCAGGCGTGGCTGGATTCTCAGTTTGCGTCGCCAGTGACCCGTCACACGCCGGTTGTCGACACCCTTGTCGCCAGACGCAACGCGGGTGAGTTCGCCAGTTTCGAGCAGAACGTCGAGTTTTTAATCTACTTCCGGCGCTTCGGCTGGTGGCACAACACCGTCACTGCCGCAGATGTCGTGCGTCAGCGCGTCGCCTTCGCGCTCAGTGAAATCTTTGTTGTTTCCGACAACGTAGATGCACTGATCATCAATCCCTATGCGCTTACCAACTACTACGACATGCTGTTGGCGAACAGTTTCGGAAACTATCGTGATCTCCTGAAAGACGTAGCGCTGCACCCGGCGATGGGGATCTATCTGAGTCACGTCAATAACCGCAAGACCGACCCCGCCAACAACACATTTCCCGATGAGAACTTCGCCCGGGAGGTCATGCAGCTGTTTTCTATTGGGCTGTTTGAGTTGAACATTAATGGCAGCGTGCAGACCGACAACACCGGGCGACCGATTGCGACCTACGGCAATGATGAGATCCGGGAGTTTGCCAAAATGTTCACCGGCTTGTCCTACGGCGGATTCGGTGCATCCTTTGGCAATCCCAACCCGGTGTTTCAGGCACCGATGACGATGTTTGATGCATTTCATGAGCCGGGCGAGAAACGGCTGCTCAATGGGGTTGTGGTGCCGACTGGTCAGACGGGAGATCAGGATATCGACGCCGCGATCGACAACCTCTTCAATCATCCAAATGTCGGACCGTTCATCGGCAAGCAGTTGATTCAGCGGCTGGTCACCTCAAATCCGTCATCCGCATACGTGGAACGAGTCGCGCGTGTGTTCAACGGCGATGTCAGCGGCGTGCGTGGCGACATGCAGGCGGTTGTGCGGGCCATTCTGCTCGATCCCGAAGCGAGCAACCCGTCGACGCCTGCCAGAGCTGGCAAACTGCGGGAGCCCATCGTGCGCGTTGTGTCGATGATGCGACAGTTTAACGCGACCAGCACCGATGGCGTCTTCTTCAATACCGGTTTTTATCTTCAGCAGGTGCTGCGTCAGCACCCGGGTTCTTCACCGAGCGTATTCAACTTTTTTCAGCCGGTACACTCTCCTGCGGGGGAACTGGCCGACACCGGTCTCGTGGCGCCTGAGTTTCAGATCACCACCAGCACTACGATTGCGAACATGACAAACGTCGTGGATTTCGCCGTCAACGCAGATTTCGTGGTGGACGCTCCAGAACCACCGTTTGGCAAAGTCACTCTGGACATATCTGACTACGTGGCACTTGCCGGTGACGTGGATGCACTGCTGGACCGACTCAATGTCGTCGTCCTGTCCGGAACGTTGCGTGACCCGACTCGCCAGGCCATTCGTGGCGTACTGGTCGACATTGGTGATCTGTCGTTTCGCGCCCAAACGGCGATCTATCTGTTTCTCGTATCACCAGACTACGCGGTGCAGGGATAAGGAGATCACATGGTCAATCGTCGCCGATTTCTGGGACACAGCTGCAAGCTCGGCATCGCTTCGGCGACGCTGACGAGCAGCGTGCTGCAGTTAGCTCTGGCTCGCCAGGCGGCAGCCGCCACCCGCCACCCAGGAGGGCTACCGGGCGTTGGTCTGTATTTTGTTCGCGGGCGGCAACGATTCGTACAATATGGTGGTACCTAACGACTCGGATCAGTTTTCCGAGTACGCGGCCATACGTTCAGATCTTGCGCACGACCAGTCCTCGCTCCTGCCGCTGGCCGGTACCACCTCAACGGGGCGAAACTACGCGCTGCACCCGGGGATGTCCGAGGTCCAGCAGCTGTACGCGGATGGCGAACTTGGCATCATCGTCAACGTAGGGACGCTGCTGGAACCGGTGGATGCTCAGGCGGCGGAGAGCGGTAGCGCGCGATTGCCGCTGGGGTTGTTTTCCCACTCTGACCAGATTGCCCAGTGGCAGACCGCGGTTCCTGACGATCGGGTGGCCCAGGGCTGGGGCGGCCGACTGGCGGATCTGTATGAAGGGGTGAACGCCGCCAACGGCATCTCCATGAACATATCGCTGGGAGGCACCAACCTGTTTCAAAGCGGTCACCGCACGGTGGAGTACGCGATCGCCGCTGACGGCGATGGCGCCACCAGCATCAACGCTTACGACGACGGCAGCGAATTCGGCGGCTTTCGCAAGCGCATGATTGACGAGTTGCTCGACGTACCGCAGTCAAATCTCTTCCGTCGTGAGTATTCCAGGAGGTTGCGTGGTTCAATCGACGCCCAGCACGTTTTTGTTGAGGCGCTGCACGCGTCCGTGGTACCGGGCACGGAGTTTTCGCCCGGACCCTTCTCCCAGAGCCTGAGGCAGATCGCCCGGGTAATCGCCGCCCGGGACGCACTGGGCGCCTGCCGGCAAACGTTTTTCGTTCAGGTAGGTGGCTGGGATCACCACGATGAGGTACTCGACAACCAGGCGAATATGCTGCCGGCGATCAGCCGTGGGCTGAAAGAATTTCGTGATGCGCTGATCGAAATTGGCGTGTACAACGATGTTACGACGTTTACGACTTCAGATTTTGGACGCACCCTCACTTCCAACGGGAAGGGCTCCGACCACGGCTGGGGCGGCCATCATCTTGTCATGGGCGGCTCGGTGACCGGCGCTCAACTCATCGGCACCTATCCTCTGCTGTCGATGAACAGCCCATTGGACGTGGGTCGCGGAATCTACATTCCCACAACCTCCGTAGACGAATATTTTGCAGAGCTTGCGTTGTGGTTTGGCGTGGCGGCCACTGATCT
This sequence comes from Pseudomonadales bacterium, assembly GCA_046582225.1. Lineage (GTDB taxonomy): Bacteria > Pseudomonadota > Gammaproteobacteria > Pseudomonadales > Azotimanducaceae > JAYGEV01. The sequence continues at coordinate 1,197 of JAYGEV010000559.1, read as the reverse complement.
GGATGGAGTACTACCCAACGTCCGGGCTTTCTACGCGCCCGAATCCGGCACGCCCCCCTGGGCTTCCTGCTGTAGGAGCGGACTCCGTCCGCGAATCCGCGTATCATCCTTTCGACTGATCGAGGGGGAGACTTCAATCTTGCGCACACCCATCATTGCCCTGTTGGCGATGCTCGCCATTGCCGATCTGGCCCATGCCACTGCCACCGTCCTTTACGAAGGCGCCACTGTGGAAGTTGCTGCGACGTTGCCGGACGCTACAGATTTATGGATCCAGCCTACCGAACTGACCCGGGTCAACGGCTTTGAACTGAAGCCGGAAGGTGCCTGCATAGACGATATCTGTGTCCCGGTACGTCAGGATCAGGACAGCGACATTTTTGTCCGGCGCGGAGGCGAGAGCTGGTTCAACGTCTCTGAGTTGGCCAGCCGTCTCAAGCAGGCGTACGTTGTCGATCACGAAGCCTCGGTATTCAGCTTCAGCGCGATTCCGGCACGCCGAACCAGCCTGATCAATCAAAGTCGCGCGCCGGACTTCAGCCTGCAGGACAAAGACGGCAACACCGTTCAGCTTTCAGACTTCAAAGGCAAGAAGATCATGCTGCTTACCTGGGCATCGTGGTGAGGATGCCGCTTTGACTTGTCAGGTTGGCAAGACGTTTATCAGGATCTCGCAGACGACGACTTCGTTCTCATCGCCGCTGCCCAGGACACCGGCGGTGAAGCAGTGGCCCGTGAGTGGTACGACAAGGCGGGCGCCACGTATGTAACCCTGGTGGATGAAACCCATACGATCAGCGCGCTGTACGGGCTGGTCAACGTGCCCTCTGCTGTGTGGATTGATGAGTCCGGCACAATCCGGCGAATCGACGAAGGTACTTATGCCACAACGCACAAAATGGGTGAGTTCGAGTTTGGGCGTGCCGACTATGCGCCAATGCTGGTGGATTGGGTGACGCAGGGAAATAAAAGTGAGCACGTGCAGGCTGCGGTATCGCTGGATAGCTGGAATGCCGTGGACCAGGATGCGGCCCGGGCCGACCCCGCCTTCAAACTCGGCGTCTACTTTCACAAGCAGGGGGATGAGGTCAAAGCCAACCACTATTGGGAGACCGCCCAGGCCCTGGCCCCGCGCAGTTGGAATTACGCGCGCCAGGATTGGTCTTTCACGCCAGAAGAGGCTGGACCGAATTTTCA
>JAYGEV010000340.1:0-6511 GCA_046582225.1 Pseudomonadales bacterium | reverse complement strand
AAACGCCTGGCGTTTCCGCTGGAGCTATCTTATGTACACGTCGGGCGCTACGGGCATGCGACGAGCGGGCAAACGCTGAACTGGTTTGCAAAGCCCACAATCGAACTTGCCGGGCGTCATGTGCTGCTGATCGACGATATCTTCGATCAAGGCAAGACACTCTCAGCGCTGGTTGACTGGGCACTCGCCGAAGGGGCGGCTCGAGTTACCACTACTGTCCTCGTGGACAAGTTGCTCGATGCCGGGCGCGACGGCGCGATCAGCGTCGATTATCCGGCGTTGCAGTGTCCGGATCGGTATCTGTTTGGCTGTGGCATGGATTTTCGCGGCTACTGGCGCAATCTGCCGGCAATTTTCGCGCTGCCGCGTGACATGGAGGATCAGCAGGACTGATGCGGCATTTTGCTATCATCGTGGGTTCCGGAGCGCTCGAACTGGATCTCGAGCTGGCGCCGGTTGATGGCTCCATCGAAACCGACTACGGGCCAGCGTCTACCCGGCCTCTGTCCGTGCAGAGCGCTTCTGCGAAAATTCACGTCCTTGCACGACATGGAGTTCCGCACACCATTGCTCCGCACGCGATCAACTATCGGGCTAACCTGAGTCTGCTGGCCGAGCTTGGTGCGACGGACATTGTCGCAATTAACACCGTGGGCGGTATTGCCGCTCATGCGAGCAACGGATCGCTCGTGTTGCCCGACCAGATCATCGATTACAGCTGGGGTCGGGAGCATACGTATTCCGATGATTCCCGGTTACTTCATGTGGATTTTTCCGATCCATACGATGAACGTCTGCGCGGCGAGCTTCTGGCTGCTGCGGCTACCGCCAACATCGACGTGCGCGACGGTGGCGTGTACGCGGCGAGCCAGGGTCCCCGGTTTGAGAGCGCGGCCGAAATTGAACGTATGCGACGCGACGGGTGCACGCTGGTGGGAATGACCGGTATGCCCGAAGCGGGGCTCGCGCGTGAGCTCGGCCTGGCCTATGCGAGTATCTGCGTGGTGGTGAATCCCGCGGCCGGTCGCGGTGTGGCGATCGATTTGGACGCGATTTCGTCGATCGCGCGGGGCGGGATGTCCCAGGTGTCGGTGCTACTCGGAAGTTTCCTTCAGTTCCTCGAAGGCCTCGAAGCCGGCGACTAGATCGTCCGGAAAAGCGACGGGATCGATCCGCACGATGACGCCGAGCTTGGGGTGGTCAAGATAGTGAATTTCGTTGCTGCGCATCCGGCGGCTCTGGTCCAGCACCATGGCGCCCGGGACCGGATCGGGTAAAGCGGCGATTTCGGTCACCCCGTTCGCGCGCGCGGGCAGGTACACGGGTCGCTGGCCCATACCGGGCTCACGGTAGGACAGTTGCACCTGAAAGTGCAGAAAGCGTCCCAGGGTGATCGCGATCGCTCCTTCCAGCTGATATCGCACGCTGAGTCTTGAGCCCGTCTGGATGAATATGGGTTCTGGCCGATCCCGGGCCGGCACGGGTTGCAGCCAACGTCCGTGGAGCAACACGCGATTGCCACCACGGCCATCGATCAGACGGGCGTCACGCAACATGAGCATTTGCGCTGCGGGCAACCAGCGGTAGCTCTGCTCTTCGAGTTGATGCTCGAACTGGCTCGTCAGCGCCATAAGGTCCAGCAGCGGGTTTGGTTCCAGGACTGGATAAATGGCTGGGGGCGGCTCCAACGGCGACTCCTCCAGCGGTTCTGAAGCTTCGATCGCGCCCTCGACCTCGGCCGTTTCGAGGTACTGTACGGTCGGAAATTCCAACGTCGCGCGGGTCAGCCGATCCAGCTCGTATCCGGCACCAATCTGGCCAGGGTCGGGGAAGAACGTCCGCATGGTTGCCGGCAGCCGCACGGCGTTCAAGCTGATCAGTTTTTCGATGGCGTTCATCTCCATGACCGGACCGCGCTGAAACACGATGACTTCGGTCACATACCAGTCTTTGGTCAGGAAATCGGCCAGCTCCTCGGCCGCGTGACCGAAGCCGGCCCCACCCGCGAGCATGGCGAACCCAATCGAAATGCACAGGTGTCGCGCGCGTGGAGCGACGCTCATCCGTTCGCTACCAACTCGTCTGTGTGGCTGTTGGGCGCCAGCAAGTCGATCAGTTCTTCTGCGAATGTCAGCCGAGCTGCAAAATCGGCCAGGCGCCGGGAAATGCGCAGCATCGTCGCTCCTTCCAGCCGGTAGGTGGCGGGTTGGCTTTGCACCAGTTTGACGACCGCTAACGGATCCACCGTGGTTTGCGGGCTGAATTCCACGCGCCCGCCCTGATCGCCAAGGTCAAGGCGGAGTATTCCCAGCGGCTGTGTTTTCAGCTTCAGTGCGGTGACGTGGAACAGGGTCCTGAGCGGCTCGGGCAACAGACCAAACCGATCGATCATCTCCACCCGCAGTTCGGCGAGATTGGTCTCATCGGTCGCGTTGGCGATGCGCTTGTAGGCGATGAGTCGGGCGTGAACGTCCGGCAGGTACGGCTCGGGAATAAGCGTGGGGGCGTGCAGATTTACTTCCTGGCTGATCGGTTCCAGCGGACTGCCCATGTCTGGCGTTTTGCCATCCTGTATGTCTTTCACCGCTCGATCGAGCAGTTCCATATACAGCGAGAACCCGACCGACTCGATCTGACCGGATTGCTCGTCGCCAAGTAACTCGCCGGCTCCGCGAATTTCCATGTCCATGGTTGCCAGGGTAAAGCCGACACCGAGTTCTCCGGCCGCCTCAATTGCGTCGAGGCGCTTCTTGGCATCGGCGTTGAGCGCTTTCGGATGTGGCGTCAACAGGTATGCGTACGCCTGCCGGTGAGACCGTCCGACCCGTCCCCGCAGCTGGTGCAGCTGGGCCAGACCGAATTTGTCGGCGCGTTCCATGATGATCGTATTAGCGTTCGGAATGTCGATACCGGTTTCAATGATGGTGGTACAGACCAGCAGGTTCAGCTGGCGGTGGTAGAAGTCGTTCATCACGGCTTCGAGTTTTCGCTTGGGCATCTGCCCATGACCGACACCAATGCGTGCCTCGGGCACCATTTCGACGAGTTCGTCGGCAACCTGCTCGATGGTCCTTACCTCGTTGTGCAGGTAGAACACCTGGCCGCCGCGCATCAGTTCCCGGGTGATCGCCTCTTTAATGACGTGATTGCGCTTTTCCTGCACGAAGGTCTTGATGGATAGACGCTTGGCTGGGGGGGTCGCGATAATGGATAGATCCCGCATGCCGCTCATGGCCATGTTCAATGTGCGTGGAATCGGTGTTGCCGTGAGTGTCAGCACATCGACCTCGGCACGCAGGTTGCGTAGACGCTCCTTCTGACGTACCCCGAAACGGTGTTCTTCGTCGATGATGACCAGGCCGAGATCTTTGAATTTCATCGCCGGGTTGAGCAGCTTGTGGGTGCCAATGAGGATGTCGACATTGGCGCTGGCGAGGCGGCTGGAGACATCGGCAACTTCGCCGTCGGTACGCAGCCGCGAGACCACCTCGATGTTCACCGGCCAATCGGCAAAACGATCGCGAAACGTCTCAAGGTGCTGCTGGGCGAGGAGCGTTGTGGGTACCAGTACCGCCACCTGCTTGTTGCTCTGCACGGCAACAAAGGCTGCTCGCATTGCGACCTCGGTTTTACCGAATCCGACATCGCCGCAGATGAGCCTGTCGGTTGCTCGCTCTGAGCACAGATCGGCAACCACCTGGTCAATGGCAGCTTGCTGATCGTGAGTTACCTCGAACGGAAACTGATCGACGAAGCGTTGATAGTCGGCGCCTGGCTCGTCGAACCTGAAGCTGAGGTTGACTTCGCGTCGCGCGTAAATGTTCAACAGCTCCGCCGCCACATCGTGGATTTTCTCGGCCGCCCTGCGCTTGGCTTTGTCCCACGCATCGGACCCCAGCCGATGCAGTGGCGCGTGCTCGGCGCCCGAATATCGGCTGATGAGGTGCAGCGACGTTACCGGGACGTAGAGCCGGGCGGCCTCGGCATACTCTACGGTCAGAAACTCGTTGGGGTTGCCGTCGATCTCCAGCGTCATGAGCCCGAGGTAGCGACCGATTCCGTGCTCGATGTGGACGACCGCCTCACCGATATGGAGCTCCGTGAGGTTCTTGATGATCTGTTCCGGGTCCAGGGCGCGCGCACTTTTCGCTCGCCGCTCCTTTACCTGATGACCGAACACTTCGCTTTCGGTAACAACGCGCAGACACTCGAGCCATAACCCCTGCTCGATGGGTGCGATGGTCATTCCCAGCTGCTGCTCACCGTCCAGAAATGTGTGCAGGTCGGCGACGTCGGCAGGGCGAATGCCCGCGCGGGCCAGAAACTCGTGGAAAACTTCCCGGCGCCCGGCGGTGTCGGCCACGAACAACGTGTGCACGTCGCTCTGGTCGAGAAACTCGTTCAATGCGCTGGCCGGATCCTTCAGCCGCGGGTTCGCCTGGACGTCGGGAATATCGCGCGATCCGAACTCGATCGAGTGCTTTGCGTCGTCGTTGATCACGATCTGAGCGTGCGGTTTCATGCCGCCGTTTAGCTCATCTTCGCTGACGAACAGGTGTTTCGGCTCGATGATCGGCCGTTCGATATCATGGCGCAGGTTCTCGAAGCGCGCACCTACATCCTCGAGATAGCGTGCCGCTTCGGTAACGGCGGCGGCTTCGCGAACGATCAGCGTGGATGCTGGCAGGTAGTCAAACAGAGTGTTGAGTTCGGGAAAGAAGAAGGGCAGATAGTATTCAACGCCACCAGGCGGAATGCCTTCGCTCACGTCCTGATATACGCTGCAGCGGCGCACGTCGACATTGAATGTGTTGTGCCAGTTGTTTCGAAAACGCGCGATGCTGGACGGGTCCAGCGGAAACTCCTTGGCCGGCAACAGGCGCATCTCGTTGATTCGCTCGATGGTCCTCTGGGTTTCAGGATCGAACGTGCGCAAGCTTTCGATCTCGTTGTCGAGCAGATCCACGCGCACGGGCTGCTCTGCTCCCATCGGGAATATATCCATCAACGAACCGCGTACGGCGTATTCGCCACGTCCGGCAACGGTTTCAACGGCCTGGTACCCGGCCGCTGCCAGTCGTGTGCGTTCGGTGGCGATATCGAAAAGCTGACCTGTAGCAAGCAGCAGGCTGTGACCGTCGAGATAGGTGCGCGGCGCGATCTTCTGCAGCAGGGTTTGCACGGGCACCACCAGTATTGCGGGCTCTACCGAGGCGCTGAGGGCTGGCAGGCTGCGCAGTGTTGCCAGGCGTTCGGAGATGATGTCCTGGTGCGGCGAGAATACGTCGTAGGCCAGCGTCTCCCAGTCCGGAAAATGCAGCAGATGAATATTGGCCGCGTAGAAACTCAACTCGTCGAGCCAGCGTTGAGCGCTCGCCGTGCTGCGGGTCACCACCAGCGTCAGTCCCGGATGCGCGGAGGCGGCTCGTGCGACCGCCAGTGCGCCCGCACCCATGCGCAGATTGTTCCAGCTCATGCGCTGTCCCGTGGGGGGTGGTAAAGGGGGGCGAGACGGCGATGGATTGGATGCCATGTTGGGTGCTGATGGTTGGTGCAGGTTGAGTAGGGTGCGTATTCTACTGAAGAACGAGGCCTGGGTTCACAACGCTTTTGCCGACGCAGAAATGTGTCACAAGACCGACCGAATCGGCTAGCGCAGCCCGGGTATTCGCGTTAAAGTGCGCCGGTTTGGCCAGACCTGTTCTGGTCACGAAAATTGCTCTGTCAAAAATTTGTAATGAACTTGGCCCTGAACAAGGAGCTGACGAAGGAAGCCACACGATCAAGACCTCGTGTAGCGTCTGGCCGTACGCATGAAACCTACGAATATTACTGATCCGAACTACTTCCACAAAGTGGTCGATTGTCAGTGGGCGTGTCCCGCTCATACTCCGGTCCCGGAGTACATCCGTCTCATCGCAGACAGGCAGTACACCCAGGCCTATATGTTGAACTGGGACTCCAACGTGTTTCCCGGCATTCTCGGCAGGACCTGCGATCGTCCTTGCGAGCCTGCGTGTCGGCGTGTGCGAACCGAAGAAAAGCCGGTGGCCATCTGTCGCCTGAAGCGCGTTGCCGCAGATCACAAGGGCGACATCACGCCATACATGCCGACGGTTCCAACCCGAAAGAACGGTAAGCGCATCGCGCTGCTCGGAGCCGGCCCAGCGTCGTTGGCCGTTGCGCGCGACCTGCTGCCATTCGGATACGAAGTCCACCTGTTCGAAAAAGATCCCACCGGCGGCGGCATGATGCGCACCCAGATACCGGCTTTTCGGCTTCCCATCGAGGTGCTGGAAGAAGAGGTAGATCTGATTCTGAACATGGGCGTGGACTGCCACTTCGGCTACGATGTGACGAGCATGCGTAAGATGCTCGAGCAGCACTTCGACGCGTACTTCCTCGGGACCGGCGCGCCGCGGGGCCGTGAACTCGAAATCGCCGGGCGGGTCGAAGCCAGCGAGCATGTATCCATCGGCATCGACTGGTTGTCGAGCGTCGCATTCGGTCA
>JAYGEV010000100.1:0-9675 GCA_046582225.1 Pseudomonadales bacterium | reverse complement strand
CAGGAGCTGTCGAGGCTTAGTTCGTCATCGGGGTTACCGACCTCGGAAACGTCGATCGCGAAGTGTGCGATATCGTCCCTGATGCCGAGAAAAATGGGCGGGTCGCTGATGTTGAGGGGCGCGATGTCCGGGGTATTGATCCAGCCGAGTGAAGGTTCGTCACCCTGGAGGAGGACGTTCAGTTTGGAAAATGGCAGATAGCGACTATCGGGATGTGCCGCCGCGGCTGCCAGCCACTCGGGGTCGCGGCGCTGTGCATCGCCGCGATCCAGTGGATTGCCGGCAAATGTGTGGATCAGACTCACTTTCCTACCTACAGTGTCGCCAGAAACGTGGCCAGTGCTTCGTTGGTCGCGGCCGGCGCTTCCTGCTGCACCCAATGTCCGACGTCCGCAATGATGGTACTGCCTCGAAAATCCGAGCACGCCGCACCGGGGTCGGCGTACAGATCGCCGCCCGGTACGAAGCTGCGGACCGCGTCGCGTTCTCCGCCGATGAAGCAGGCGGGCGTTTCCAGCATGCGTCCTCGCAGCGCCGACGGCTCGTCGAAATCCAGTCGTTGAGCCCGGTAGCGATTGATGGGACCGTGAAAACCGCCGTTCGCGAACGCCTGCAGATACACGTTCATGTCCCTGTTACTCATCCATGCAGGGAATGGATCAGGATCTTCCATACCGTCGAGAAGTTTGGCGCTGCTGGGTTTTGCTTCCAGCCACTTGTTAATGGGGGCGTTGCCGGAGAGTGCAAAGTAGATCTTTCGCAAAGCGGTTTTGAGATCCGCTTCCAGCTCGGCTTCGACGGTCCCCTCCGCCTGGAAATACAGCTGATAGAAGAATCGGTCTTTGTAGATCTGGTCTGCTGCGTCCAGAAGTTGCAGGTCACTGCTGGGCACGTATGGCACGCTCAATCCGGCGACTGCCGCAACGAGTTCGGGATACAGCAGTGCGGTGTTCCATGAGATCGGCGCGCCCCAGTCGTGCCCGAACAGCACCACCGGCTGGTCGCTCATTTCTTTTATCACGGCGGCGACATCGCTTGTGAGTTCGCGCATGGTGTAACTGGCAATGTCGCGAGGTTTGCTGCTGCCGCCATAGCCGCGTACATCCATGGCGGCCACTGTATAACCCTGGCTCGCGAAGTAGTTGATCTGATGCCGCCATGAATACCAGAGTTCCGGCCAGCCGTGCACGCAGACGATTACCGGTCCGGTGCCCTGCAGAGCAACCCGTAGCGTAACGTCGCCGTTCTCGACAGCCACGAATTCCATCAGTGATCTTCCAAAAAGGCGATCACCGCGGCGACGATCACCTCCGCGTGGGTCTCCATGAGCCAATGCCCGGCGTCGAGTTCAAGCTCGCGATAGTCATCGGGCAGGTACGGGCGTTGCCCATCAACGGCAGCGCGGCCGACGGCGGGGTCCTGATTGCCCCAGATAAACAGGACCGGGCGTGTCATCGAGAGGCTTTCGAGATCCTCCGGACCGGTGGCCCGGTACCAGTTGAGCGCGGCGGTGATCGCGCCGGGCTCTCGGAACAAGGCCAGGTATTCGTCTACCTGCTGCTGATGATGTTCGGCGTAGATTGCCGATCGCATCAGGTTGAGTCTGTTGAAGGCGAACAGTTGTTCAGACAGCCAGGGGATCCGAAACAGCAACATGTAGGTGCTTCGCTGCTGCTGGTCGGGATCGTTGGCAATGGCGGCGCCAAACGCGGCGATGTGCGGAATAGACAGCGACGTCCAGGTCAGAATTCGCTCGGGTCGGGTGAGCGCCAGACCCCATCCCACACCGGATCCCCAGTCGTGGCCGACCAGATGAAACTCGCTGAAGCCCATTGCGTTGGCTATCGCGAGCACGTCGTCACCGAGTTTGTCGACACTGTACTGCGCCACGTCGGCGGGTCGCGCACCCGGGCTATAGCCGCGCTGATCGAAGGCCACGACCTGATAGCCGCTGCTGGCCGCAGCGTTGATGAGCGGGATCCACATCGCAGAGGTTTGCGGGAAACCGTGCAGCAGGATCAGATTGCCGCGTTTGCCACCAAGCCCCGCCACTCTCGCCCGGAAGGTTAGATCGCCCGTTCGGATCTGCACCAGGCCGTTGCTGCTGGGGTTGAGCTCAGGCAGCGCGGCAGTGGCTTGCGTGTGTTTTCTGTCCCAGTCCAGTGAGGTGACAGCGCCCAGCCAGAGGACGCCCAGCGCGCCGAGCATCACTACCAGTATGCCTGTCAGGAATTTCTTGAGCACCCGGGCGCCTCACGTAACCATCTCATAGGATGTTATCACGCAGGTTCGGTGGGACTGCTTGTTTTCGAGCGCGGGTCGGTCTTCTGATCAGGCGCTGGCGTTTGAGTTTTTCAGTCGAAATCGCCGTGCCGGTCCCGGCTCGTTGCGAATGAGTCCGACCTTGGCGCATTCGTCGGAACAGTAGCGGGCTGAAGCGTAAGGCACGAACCAGTCGCTGCAGCCAGGGCATTCGGTGAGATTTGGTTCCATCGGCTCGAGATCGCCTTCCCGACGCCGGTCCAGCAGGGTGGTCATAGCCGGACTGATCTTGAGCATGTCGCGAAACTCGGCGTCGCTGATATCCATAAGATCGAGCACCTGGCTCACGCTGAGATGCACGGAGCGCAGCAACAGTGCGCAGGCTTGCGCTTCGAGGTTCTGTCTAATATCCAAGGTAGGGCCAGTTTGGTATCGGGACACGCTCCCACTTTCGCAGGATTACACGGACCAAGCGCGGGATAGTGTCACAAATTGGCGCGCAAATCTTAGTTGGCATCCCGTGAACGGGGCGAGGGCTATCAGCTCAATGCCGCCTCTGCATACTCTCTGATGACCTGATAGTCAGGCTTGCCGTTGGCAGCCCGTTCCAGATCGTCCTTGGCGAGGATACGCTTGGGGAGCTTGTAGCCCGCGAGCTCCGCTCGAACGAAATCCCGCAGCGCGATCTCGTCGAGCTCATAGCCAGGGTTGAGCGACACTACCGCGGTGATGGCCTGCCCCCAACGCTCATCGGGCAGCCCGACCACCAGCGCGTCGGCGATCGATTCGTGATGTTTGAGTGCCTCTTCGACTTCTTCTGGGTATACCTTCTCGCCGGCCGTGTTGATGCAGTTGCTGCCTCGGCCGAGCAGCGTCAGCGAGCCGTCGGCTTCCACCCGTACCCAATCACCGGGAATCGAATATCGGACCCCGTCGATGACCGGAAACGTGCTGGCGGTCTTGGATTCGTCCTTGTAGTAGCCAACGGGCAGATGGCCGGTGACCCCTACCATGCCGGACTCACCCGAGCCGGCTTCAATCTCGCGGAGATCTTCGCTGAAAACTTTGCAGGAGGGGCTGATCGTGAACTTGGCGACTTCGATCTCCTGATCTTTTGACATCATCGACGCGCCGAGTCCGATGGCTTCTGAAGATGAAAACGCATCCGCGAGCAGCAGGTCCTCGTTGTGGCGCAGGAGTCCGGCTTTTACCTCGCGAGTCCACATCACGCCGGAGGAGCTGATGACCTGCACAGAGGAGATGTCGAACTTCCCGGTGTTGGCATTCAGTGCATCGAGCATGGGTCGTGCGAATGCATCGCCGACGATGGTCAGCGCCGTCACCTTATGCTCCTGGATTGCAGCCAGCGCTTCAGGGGCATCGAAGCTGCGGCCGGTAAGGGTGACCGCTGTGCCGCCGTAGGTCATGGCTCGCACGCAGGACAGGAGACCCGTTCCATGCATCATGGGTGGCAGAGGCAGGTTCACCGGTGGCGATATTGCCTGCAGCCGTTCCAGAAAGGACTCGAGGTCCGGTGATGGTCCCAGACCCAGGCGCGGGTTGCTGCCGGAGCCGGTCGCGCGCCAGAGGTCTTCATGGCGCCACATCACGCCTTTGGGCATGCCCGTGGTGCCGCCGGTGTATAGAAACAGCATGTCGTCGGGTGAGCGCTCGATGTCGAGCGGTTCACCGCTGCCTGAGCGCGCGAGGTCATTGAAATCTGTGGCGTCGTCCGAGCCGGGGTAGCCATCGGTCACCTCGATCCACTGCTTCACTCCTGGCAACTTGCCACGAATGGCCGCCACGTGAGCTGCGAACTCTGCGCCGTAGATGACAACGGTCGCGTCCGAATTGTCCAGCAGGTAGGTAAGCTCCTGATCCACGTAGCGATAGTTGACGTTGACGTGGGTGAGTCTTGCTTTGAAACCCGCAGCGATGGCTTCGCTGTACTCCGGTTGGTTGCGCATATAAAACGCAATCTTGTCTCCGGGTACCGCGCCGCCGGTGAGCATAGCTCGAGCCAGGTTATTGGTGCGTTTGCCGAACTCGCCCCAGCTGATGGTACGCTTGCCGTGGATCAGCGCTGGCCGATCTGCCGGCGTGATCCGTTCCACGCCGTCGATGATATCCCCGTAGTTCCATGGATAAGCCACGTTGTCTTCCGGTTCGTTGCCGTTGCTCATCCCTCTCCCATCAGGTGCGCGCCGGGGTCAGATTACCGCACTCATCGGATGTGTGCGACGATGCGATCTAGGCAAGCTCGACGGCAACGGCTCGGTGACGGCTGATGAACTCATCGAGCTGGTGGCAGCCGAACTCGGCAGTTACAAGAAACCAGCTGGCGTTCAGATCGCAACCGAGCCGTTGCCTGAGAGTCCAGCGGGCAAGGTCAAACGCAAGGACCTGCGTGAGCCGTTCTGGGCTGGTCTCGAACGTCGGGTATCGGGCAGCTGATCGAATGTTTGCGTGTTCTGGCGCATCGTCGCGAATAGTGCCGAATGGGGAATAAGTCTCTAGTATCGGAGACCCTCCCGCGCGAGCAAGAGCGATAAAAATGGCAGACGAGAACCCCAGCATCATGCATCACATCTCCATCGGCACAAATGACTTCGATCGTGCGACGGAGTTTTATGATCAGGTTATGGCGACCATCGGTGCGAAACGGGTATTCGAATTTCCGGGCGCGGTGGCCTATGGCAGGGAGTTTCCGGAACTGTGGGTGCAGACGCCCATCGACGGTGCCACGGCGAGTTGCGGCAACGGGAGTCATTTTGCGTTCATCGCCCCGTCCAGGGAAGCAGTACAGGCGTTCTACGACACCGCGCTTGCCGCCGGTGGCACGAGTGATGGCGAACCGGGTCCCCGGCCAGGACGCTTATCTGATCAACCCGTACGGACTGCTGTTCGAGGAGATCACAGCCTCGCGCTAGCTCAAGGTGAACTACCAGGGCGACAAGCTGATCGACAGCGAGTTCGACATCGGTCCCGAGGCTAACGTCATCCACGGCGCGGTGCTCACTGCCCGTCGCGATGTGAACTGTCTGGCACACGTTCACACGGTTGCGGGAACCGCGGTTGCAAGCCAGCAGGGCGGGCTGTTGAACATCTCGCAACAATCCATGATGGTCGCAAGTTCGTTGGCCTACCACGACTACGAAGGCGTGGTTCTTGATCCCGCCGAAGCGCCGCGGCTTCAGCAGGATCTGGCCGACAAGCAGCACATGATCCTGCGCAACCATGGACTGCTTGTCGTGGGTTCGACCGTCTCCCGGGCTTTTCTGGCTCTGTACAATCTCCAGCGAAGTTGTGAGATTCAGATTCAGGCCCAGGCGGAGGGTAGCGCGCTGCAACCCATCTCCAGCGCCATCATGGAGAAAACCCGAGCGATGTTTGCCGGAGCTGCGTCAGCCCCGGCCGTGAACCCGGATCCGCTTTGGGAAGCAATGCTGCGCCGGCTGCGCAGGACTGAACCCGATTTCGCGAACTGAGCGGGCGTTGGCGTCGCGCATGAAGTGCCCCCGCTTGAAAGAGCCGAAATACCCGCGGTCTTTCACCTTTCTCTTCATTTCGACCCTGGTTCGATGATAGAAAGGACTGTGGGACAAAAAACAATCATGTCTGGTTGTTTCACGCTCGCGATCTGCGGAATTTCGATCGCGGCGTTCGCAGAATCCGCGACGTTGTCTCAGGTGGTGGTCGACATTGGTCCGGGAGAAACCCTTGAGCTTGCACGGATCTCCGAGGACGAGACCAGGGTACGCATCGACGGTAAGCTGGACGAAGCAATCTGGGCACGCCTGCCCGCATACGATGAGTTTGTGGTCGTCGAGCCGGATACGTTGGCGCAGGTGCCCTACGCGACCCGGGTTCGCATTTTCTACACCGACCTCGGTCTGTATTTCGGCGTTGATATGGACCAGCCCCAGGAGACCCTGATCAAACGTCTGTCGGGTCGAGATGCGTTCCGCGCCGAAAGAGACGGTATTGGCATCACGCTCGACACCTCGGGTGAGGCGCGCTACGGATACTGGTTTCAGATGAGTCTTGGCGATTCCATCAGCGATGGCACGTTGCTTCCAGAGCAACGGTTTTCCCGGGATTGGGATGGGCCGTGGCGGGGCGCCAGCGTTCAGACCCAGACCGGCTGGTCGGCGGAGATCCTGATCCCGTGGGGGACGGTGGCCATGCCACGTGCCGGAGACGAGCGGCGGCTGGGCATTTTTATGGGTCGACAGGTGGGCCACCTGCAGGAGCGCTGGGGCTGGCCAGCACTGCCGTTCACGCAACCGAGATTCATGTCGGATATGCAGGTGCTCACTGTGCAGGGTGTGGACCCAAGGCAGCAGTACAACATCTATCCGTTTGCGTCGGTCACCCACGACAAAATCGATGGCGAGACCCGCTACCAGGTTGGCGCGGATCTTTTCTGGAGACCGTCCACGAACTTTCAGCTGACCGGGACGATCAACCCCGACTTCGGAGCGGTGGAATCTGACGATGTGGTGATCAACCTGACCGCGACGGAAACCTTCTTCCCGGAAAAGCGGCTGTTTTTTCTCGAAGGGCAGCAGATATTCGTGGCCACACCGCGGGCCGATACCCAGGGCCGAGGCGTAGGCCGCCAGGGAGCCCCCTATACCCTGGTGAATACCCGCCGAATCGGTGGTAAGCCGTTGGCACCGGAACTCGCCGCGGGGGTGAGCGTTGCCGAGCGTGAGCGCATCCGTCCGGTAGATCTGCTGGGTGCGGCGAAGGCCACCGGGCAGGTGGGTCGGCTTCGCTACGGCGTAATGGCAGCGCTCGAAGATGATGTGAAGTTCAATGCCGTGTCGGACACCGGGGCGGATCTCAACCTGCACGAGGATGGCAGCGATTACGGGATTGCGCGGCTGTTGTGGGAGGACAACTCCTCAGGCGCCTACCGGGCCATTGGCGTGCTTGCCACTGCAACGCTTAACCCTCGGCGCGATGCGCTCACCCAGGGGCTCGACTGGCACTACCTCACTCGCAAAGGAAAGTTAAAGGTGGATGGCCAGGCGTTTACATCGGATATCGATGGCGAGCGGCGCGGCTACGGTGGTTTCCTGGATCTCGAATACACGTTCCGACGGGGTGTGACGCAGCGGATCGGTTTCGAATACCTCGACCGGCACATCGATCTGAATGATCTGGGCTTCCTGGAACGCAAAGACCAGATTCGACTCCGCGGCGCCCATTCGCGGATTACTTCGGACCTGGGCTGGGCGCGAATAAATCAGATAGATGTTCGCGGCTTCGTGCAGCAGAACCTGGACGGTCTGTTTACCGGAGGTGGCGTATTTTTGTCGGATCGGCTGGAGCTGAACAACCTGGGCACACTCACCGCAAGGGCCAGTTTTTCGCCCGGCCATTTCGATGACAACAACAGCTTTGGCAACGGCCCGTACCGAATCCAGGAGCGTGTGGGCGCGACCATCGAGTACGCGTCTAACGCCGGCCGGCCCTTAAGCTGGAGTCTCGGCGCGGGCACCAGCGCCGAAGCGCTGGGGGGGCGGTCATACCATGCCAAGGCTTCGGTTCGCTGGCAGCCAAACGGTCGCTTCAACACAGGCCTGTTCGTGCGCTACCAGGACCGAGACGGCTGGCTGCTGCACCAGGGAGACGACGTCTTCTCCACTTTTCAGGCTCGACAGCTGCAAACCACGTTCAACGCCGACTTCTTCCTGAGTGCCAAGCAGCAGTTTCGGGTGTCGCTACAGTGGATTGGGATCAAATCTCGAGAAGACGAGTTCTTCAGAATTTCGGCAACACCCTCAAGTCTGATCCCCGCGACCAAGCCAGCAGATGTAGATCCCTACGATTTCTCCGTTTCCCAGTTGGCCTTTCAGGTTCGTTATCGGTGGGAGCTTGCGCCGCTGTCGGATCTGTTCATCGTTTACACACGGTATTCGGACCAGGCCCGGTCCCTTGGGGACTCTGAGTTTCATGATCTGTTCAAGGACGCGTTTGACGATCCGCTGGGGGATCTCATTGTCGTCAAGCTGCGCTATCGGTTCGGGTCCTGATCGGCCCGCGGCGGTGCGTGCGCCCCGTATCATCCATGGATCAGAACGCCGCTAGATGAACTGCAGCACTAGGACCAGCAGGCCGATGGTGCTAGCGGCGGTGACAGCCGCGATGACCCACCTATTACTGCCGGCCTTTTTGGCTTTTTGAGGCTTCCCGGCAGTGGCCCGGGACCTCGTGCCGGCTGGGAACGCGACCGTACACTCCACCGGGCCGAACCGGATTCGGTCGCCCGATGACAGAAAGCTCACCGTACCTTTTTGCTCGTTGACGAACGTACCGTTGGCGGACATCTGATCGATGACCTTCCAGCGCTGCCCCTCGCGAGTGATTTTCGCGTGGTAGGCCGATACCCCGGAATCGCTCACCACGAGGTCCCGATCTGCGTCGGTTCCCAGCGTCCACTCGTGTTTATCATCACCGAACATCAGGACTTCACCGGTGTTGGCCCCCTTGGTCACCTGCAGGTGGGCACCCTCAATACCGTTGTTCGGTGTCGAGCTGGCTTCGCCGACACCGGCGGTCATGGCTTTGAGCTCTTCTTTGGTGAACATGCGGGTGCCTTGCTCGTTTTGATACTCCGGATCCGCCCAGCTGCGGGGAACCGAATCGCTGGCCGCGGCGGTCGCGGGCGGTTCTGGCGCCGGCCCGGGCGCTGTGGGAATTGGTCTCACCACCGTGGCGCCATCGTCGACGGGTATGCTCCGCACGAAAGTGGCTTCGCCGAGATCCGCTGCTGAAGCGGGGGCTTCGAATTCATAGCCAGCGGTATCGAAGTTGATCCGGTCACCGGATTTGAGGCTGGTTCTGGTGGTGATCCGCTGTTCGTTCACGTAGGTGCCGTTCGCCGAACCCAGGTCTTCGAGCCATGCGCCTTCGGCGTCAATCGTGAGCGTCGCGTGGCGTCTGGAGGGGTGCCCGTCGTCAACCTTCAGATCGCATTCGTCGCTGCGTCCGATCAGGGTTTCTCCCTGCAGTTCGAACTTCTTGTCTCCGCTGATCAGAAAGTAACCGTTCATGATGACCTAACCCACAGTGCCGTTAAGAATACTAATAGTCCTGCCAATATGCCCACCAGTGCCGCAGCCCAAGTGCTGGATCGTACCTCATAGTGGATCACGACGGCGCTGGAGTCGTCCCCGCCATGACGTTCCACGACTTTAGCGACCAGATCGTCGGCCGCCTGCTGAGCCGATCCTGCCGCATTCATTATTTGCGCGATCTCGCTGTCACTGACCTCCGCCGTCAGACCATCGCTGCACAGCAGCAGCCAATCGTCAGGTTGCAGATCACACACCGCAGAGTCTGGCTTGGGCTCATCGAAGCCAAGAGTCTGGGTAAGGACGTTGCGTTGTGGGTGGCTGTCCA
>JAYGEV010000090.1:0-1753 GCA_046582225.1 Pseudomonadales bacterium | reverse complement strand
ATTGGATGCGCAGGCGTTGCAGAACGACATACACGATCGGCCACACCAGGGTGGTGCTCAGCGCCGGAATCGCGATTGCCCAGTTCCACCCGCGGTCCCATGCCAGATCCCTGACAACCATTCGTACGCCTTCGCTGGCGAATATCAGAATGAACAGGACTCCGCATTGTTGAAACACAGAGTACATGCGCAGACGTTCGTAAAACCGCCACGCAACATAGGTGATGCCCGCCAGCACCGCGCCGTTGAGGCCCAACGGATCGGCATACAGAACATCCACACCGGCGCCAATCAGCCAGGCCGAAATCAACCCTAACCGGTTGGGCAACTCCATGACCCAGAAAAACACCACCAGCGATACCCATTCCGGTCGCAGCCAGCCGAGCCACTGCGGCCAGGTCTGGGGCAGGTGAACGGCGGCCAACACCATCGCGCAAACCAGGCTCGCAAGAATCAACCATCCACCGCGGGCAGGATTCACAGCGCCTCCGCCGTGGCAGTAAAAATCACCAGCACATGACGCGAGCGGTCCAGCAGCGCGGTGGGGCGAATAATGACTTCGGCAAAGCTCGCGGTCGGATCCACCACCACCGTCTCGACGTAACCCACGGGATATCCCTGCGGGAATCGGCCACCCAGCCCCGAGGTTTCTATAAGGTCACCTTTGATGATGTCGGCCGTGATCGGCACGTTCTCGAGTTCCATACGGTCGATTCGACCACTGCCTCCGGCGATGCTGCGAACCCCGTTACGGTTGATCTGCACCGGAACTGCATGGTCCTTGTCGGTAACGAGCAATACCCGGCTCGAGTAGCGATCGACTTCGACAATCTGGCCGAAGAGCCCTTCGGAATCAATAACAGCCTGCCCCGTTGAAACGCCCGAGGAGATGCCTTTGTCGATGACTACCTGATGTGTGTTGACGGTAGGTACCACGCCGATCAGTTCGGCAATGAGTGCTTTGTCGGGCAACCGCCCCTGACTACCCAGGAGTCCGCGAAGGGTTGTGTTCTCCTGCAGCAGGCTCAGGTAGCGCATGGATAGCTTGGACAACTCCAACACTTTGCGTTCGAGCCGTTGGTTCTGTTCGAGCAGCATGGTCTGGGCGGCGACTACCTCGCCGACTTTGTCACCCAGCAGATACGGTGTCTCGGCGAGGTATATCAACGGGCTGACCATGGTGCCGATCACGCTGCGCACCGGCCCGAGCAGTCGCGTGTTAAGTTCCAGGGTTACGAGTATCGCGGAAACGAGGATCAACCCCGTTAGAAGATAACCAGCGCCAGACTCCCTGACAAACAGCGCTTTTATTTCTCAGGCCTCCTCTGCAGGTTAAGAGTGCGGGGGTTAAGGGTGGGGGGTTAAGCGTGCGGGCTGGGACGCGGGTCGCAGGCGAGCACGGGGCTGGTCAGTCGCTGGACAACAGATCCGCATTGCCCGCCTGGTCCATCAACTCCAGTGCCTTACCCCCACCTCGAGCTACGCAGGTCAGCGGGTCCTCGGCAAGGATCACCGGCAGACCGGTCTCCTCGGCCAGCAACAGATTCAGGTCGCGCAATAGCGCCCCGCCCCCGGTCAACACCAGTCCCGTTTCGGCAATGTCCGAAGCCAGTTCCGGCGGGCACTGCTCCAGAGCACTTTTTACCGCCTGTACAATCATCGACAGCGGTTCCTGCAGCGCCTCGAGAATCTCATTGCTGCTCAATGTGAACGCGCGCGGCACCCCTTCTGCAAGATTACGTCCGCGCACGTC
>JAYGEV010000584.1:0-12180 GCA_046582225.1 Pseudomonadales bacterium | reverse complement strand
GGAATCGCTGCCCTGGCGGTCATTTGATCCCGATGCTGGCCACCCGACGCACAGCGTGCGGCGGTGGCCACGGAGCTCGCGCAGATGAAAACGATGCCAACGATCGAGTCGGGCGATATCTCCGCCTCCACCGTCGCACCGGCCGGGAGCTCCTGAGCGCAAACAGGTGGCAACACCGGCACGGATGCAGCTTACCCGGCCGATCGCCTGGGACTATTCCTCAGACCCAGAACGATTGAGTTCGAGTTGGCCTACCACCTCTGAGGAAATCTGCAAACGACCCCTTTGTCGACCACGTTCTCAGGGAACGGCGCGATCGCGCGCCATTTCCTGAAGGACCGAAAACAAGCGTCGCTTGGCCATGCGACCTGAAAGGTCGTCCATTCCGTCTCACTGTTGCGAATATCGAATAGCAGGTCCGGAGCTCCCTGCTTTTTGTGCGGCCCTACCCGTTGTCACTGTGTGCTGGTTGTACCGTGTCGGCAGTGAACTACCAATCAATAAAGCCAATTTCATGCCACCGGATCAGCCTTGGCAATCCCCTCGATCTCGCCGGTGAGTTCTGCTACTCGATCGTCTAATCCGGTCAGGTCCCGCCACAGCCCATGCAGTAGAGCTCGGAAGCCGCTGGTCAAACCGTTCTCAGCATCTTCGAGCCATCGGGGTATGGCAGCTCGTAGAGCGGTGAGCCGTAGTGGCGCCACCAACCCGTATTCGCTGACCAATCCCCGAATCTGCTGCGCCTTGGCCGTGCGCTGTTTCATCAGTTCGGAGCGGACACGGTGGGTGGCTTGAACGTCCCGTTGCTCAACGCGCTTGACCGAAACAAACCGCATGCTCGGTCGGCTCACCGGGAAACGAACAAAAAACGCGCTCATTGAGGAAGCGTGACCTGGTATCCCTCGACAAAAGCCGCCGACATTCTCACGGGTCTGCCGGTTGTGAGGTTGATGCACACATAGTCGATGTGGCCGCGCAACAGCGTAGCGCCCGTCTGCGAATTCAGGATCTGAAATATTCGCGTGGCGCGCAGTCGCCCGTCATTGCTCGATACCCAGTCACCCACGTACAACGCGTCCGACTCATGCGCGGCGCCCAGCAGATCGACGTGAAATGAACGCACCGCCATTCCACGCCCCATCGAAACGCAGATTTCCTCGGGCAACCCGACCGCTGCGGAATGAGCCCACGCACAATCCGCCAGCCACTGAATGTAAACTACGTTATTGACGTGACCGTATGAATCGATCGCCTCGGCGCTCACCACCACCGGCATCTGGAACACGTTCGCGTAGTCCCATTGCAACTCGGATGACTTCAAGCCCGTGATCTCAGTCGACCGACCTCAACCAACCGATCAGTGAACGTGGCCGATCAGTTCGCGACCAACGTGTTCTAGGACGTCGTAGCGCGTGTCGAAATTGGGCAGGATCATGACCTGATTCAGACCGGCTGCGCTGAGCCCGGTCAGCTGATCGATGAGTTCACTTCGCGTGCCGATCAGGCAACTGGCTTTTAGCACCTCGGGGGTCAGAAAGTGCTCTTCTTCAGGCAACACCCAGCAGTTGTGCCCACCGTGAATACGCTGATGGCGTCGGTCTTCCGGGTACGATTCCAACAGGGCACGATATTCGTCCCAGATGCCGCCTAGAAATCCAGGAGGTTGATGGCCGAAATTACGCCACTGATCGTAGGAGTAGTGAACCGTGGCCATGGCCATCGCTCCGCACTGGGCGCGTACCCGATCCGAATCGATGGCTTCGCCCTCCTCGAGGATCACGATGGTGGTCAGCCCGGTCGTATAAAAGTTTTCACGATCGAATTCCCGTCCCGCCGCTTCGGCGCCGTTTTCGAGCATGCGCCAGATGTTGGCCATCACCGCCGGGTTCCCGGGCATCGCAAGTACCGCACCGTCCCCATGTTTGCCGGCCAACCCGATCGAGCGGGGCCCGAATCCCGACACGTACACCGGGATGCGGTCGGAAAAATTCACGAAGCCCTTGTCCGGCATGATATGACGGATTGGCGCTTCGCCCTGGGCGCCGGACGTCAGTGGTCCCATCAACGCTTCCTCGCCGCGAATGAGCGGCGTAAGCGTTCCCAGATATTCGTCGAACTCCCTGATTCGATGCGGCGGCTGGCCCATCACGCGCATGGCCGTGTTGCCCGCGCCGACGCCGAAGAATGTCCGCCCCGGCGCCATTGCATTGATGGTGGCAATTCCGGCTGCGTTGACCGGTGCCGGACGCGTTCCCGACACCGCCACTCCGGTGCCGAGATTAATCGTCGAGGTGCGCTCGGCGGCCAGGGCGAGCGTTGCATAGCAGTCTGACCACAACATCTGGCTGTCGGCAAGCCAGGCGTGTGAGTAGCCAAGCGCCTCGGCCCGCACGACATAGTCGATGTCGCCGATGTGTGAAGCTACACAAATTCCAATGTCCATGGCCGTCTCCCCAATGACTCGACCCCGCAGACTACTGCAGCACCGGTCGAGCCGCCACCTGCCTCACCGGGAGCCGTCTGCCGGCTGTTCGGGGATCGGGATTTCCACCACGATGCCGTCGAGATCGTCACTGAGCACAACCTGGCATGAGAGCCGGCTGTTGGGCTGGTACTCGGATACGTACTCGAGAATATCTTTCTCATCTCCCTCGGGCACGCCGACTCGTTCAAACCATGGCGCCGCCACGTAGCAGTGACACGTCGAACAGGTACAGCCACCACCGCACTGGGCCGCGATCCCGGCGACGCCGTTATCTACCGCGCAATCCATCACCGAATGGCCGGCCGGTGCCTGGTGAGCCTCGCGCGAACCGTCGGGGTGAACAAATGTCACTGTGGGCAATGCAACCCTCTCAGCTTTGGCAGAACAATCCACATGTTAACCGACGCCCGCGCAACCGACTCGCAGAAGAAAGCCCGCAACGTTAACATGGCAGGTTCAACAGCCGACGCGGGCTGTAGGTTTAACAGCGCATTCGGAGGCCCGGTGATACTCGATCTGCACACTCATTCCATCAAATCCGACGATGGTCGTGCCAAAGTGCAGAACTACTGCCAGTGGATACGCGCCCGGGAGATTCCCATCGACGGTTTCGTACTCACCGAACACCGTCAGTTCGACCGCGAGTCGGACTATTCTTCGCTCGCCAGCGAGTTTGACCTGACCATTCTCAAAGCCAGCGAGGTGGAGACGGAATACGGGCACGTGCTGGTTTACGGGGTGAGCGACGGGCTCCTGAAAGAATTCGACTTCGGCAACATTCAACTCCCACTGGCCGAAGTCATCGACGCCTGCGCGCGGCACGATGCGGTGCCCGTACCGTGCCACCCCGGTCGCCCCCGCGTCGGCATGAGCGCCCATCTCGAGGAATTTGGTATCCCGGATGGGGTGCGAATCGTCGAGATATATAATGGCGGCAGCCGCGGCGAGGAGGATGCCGTGGCGCAGACCATGGCGACTCAGCTGGATTATCTGGGGATCGGTGGAAGTGACTCCCACATCGTCAGCCACGTCGGTCGCTGCGCGACCCGTTTCCCAGCTCGGATCACCACCGAGCAGGAGTTGGTCGAAGCACTGAAAGCCGAAGATTTCCAAGCAATAACGAACCGACCATAGATGACTGAATTATTAGATATCGACGCGATTCGCGAGCGCTTTCTGAATGAAGACTTCGACGAGAAGTCCTTCGAACTCAGTGCCGAGAAGTGCGTCGAATATGCCCTGGCATGCGGCGAGCTCGCCCCGCGGTATACCGACGCCTCGCATCCGGATTTTCAGGCACCGCCGACATTTCCCTCGAGCTTCCATCCCGGCCGGCGGCTGCCGGATGGGTTCCCGAGATTGCCGGGGCTTGGCATGGACGCCGGCAAGGCCGTCGCCGCCAAGCGACCGATCCGCCCAGGCATTGCGTTGGTGGGGCGCACACACCTCCACGACGTATACGCGAAAACTGGCCGCTCCGGGCGGATGACTTTCCTCGTCACCCGCATGGAGATTTACGATCCGGACGGCGAGCAACTGGCAACCGCCGACACCCGCATCGTGATTCGCGAGCGGCCCGACAAATGAGCGTCGCTGCGATTGCAGATGTTGAATTTGGTGAGGAGTTGCCGGTGTTCGAGCCTGATACCAGCCTCGACAACGTTCGCCGCTTCACCAAGGCAGCAGGCTGGGAAGGACCACGATTCACCGACCACGAGGCCGCTCGCAAGGAGGGCCTGCCCGGCGCACTGGTGCCAGGCATCATGAGCCAGGGGTTCCTGGCCGCGATGATTCACCGCTGGGCGCCCGAAGCACAGATTGAAAGCGTCGACACGGTATTCCGTGCTCCGGTTATCGTCGACGAACAATATTGCATCAGTGGCGTTGTGACCGACATCGACGAACAGGCGGGTACGGTGGAGATCGACCTTACGGTGACCAACGCCGCCGAGGAGACCCGGGTTTTTGGTACGGCCACGGTTCGTTTGCCGATATGAGCTGACGTCTACCGCGCGAATCGGTGCGACATGCCTTGACAGGACCGCGCGGAGCGCTCCGCGGCCGCCGAATTCATCCTCCGGCAACGCGACGATATTCAGGTTCTGCTCGCTGACCTGGTGCTTGCCGACGGACAGACCGGTCCGGACGTCGTCCAACGCGCGATGGAATTACGCCCGGACATCCGCTGCGCCTATATAAGATAAGCGGCTACGGTGGCGAAGCGATCGCCGGGATCGAAGGACAGAGCAGCCATATTCATCTTCTGCGCAAACCATTCAACAAAGCACAGCTGCTGGAGGTAATCGATCTCTGCCTCGCCGACGCTCCGATTAACCCATCTTCACGAGGCTGGCGCGAACAGCGGGATTGAAAGCTCGTCATGATCCTCCCATGACACTGCCACGCGCTGACCGATCTTCACATCGTTGACCGGGTCATCAATCCCGACCACGTTAGACAACAATCGCGGACCTTCATCGAGATCGATCCACGCAACAGCGTACGGGACGAGCGCGCGGAAAAACGGATGATAGCTCTGCCGCACGATGCTGTAGGTATACACCGTGCCCAGCCCAGCCGAGGTTTTCCAAGTCAGCGAGTTACCCAGGCAGCCCGTGCAGTGACGGCGCGGGTAAAACACCACGGTGTCGCAGTCGTCGCACTGCTGATAGCGAAGTTCGTGGTCCTTGGTCGCCTGCCAGAATTCACGCGTGTCGAGCTCGTGCATCCCAGGTAACGGTCGTTTCGGTTCTGCCATGATCCTCTCCTTACTAATCCCGACCTAGAATGACGGTCCCGGCACAATGCCGGCTGCCCAACATGCCGCCGTTGCCATGCGCCACGGCCAGCTTCGCCCCGTCCACCTGGGAGGTGGATTCACCGCGCAGCTGACGGGTCGCTTCGGTCAACAGGAATATGCCACGCATTCCCGGATGGTTGGACGACAACCCTCCGCCATCCGTGTTCAGCGCCGGGCCATCGCCAGGCCGGTCGAAACGCAGCCGACCGCCTTCGACCCAGGCGCCGCCTTCGCCTTTCGCACAGAAACCGAGGTCCTCCAGAATCGTCAGCACAGTGATGCTGAACGAATCGTAGATCATCGCGATGTCAATCTCCTGAGCGGTCACGCCGGCCTCACCATAAGCCACGGGCGCAGACTGCACGGCGGCGCTGACGGTGATGTCAGCCCCTGATTCAGGGTATTTGGTCGCTTCGCCCGCACCGAGGATCCATACCGGTGGCCTGGCACAATCCCGGGCCACGTCCGCCGCGGCGATGACCACTGCCCCGCCCCCGTCGGAGATCATGCAGCACTCCAGCAGATGCAGGGGGTCAGCGATCATGCGCGAGTCGACGACGTCTGCCACGGTGGTCTCACGGATGTCCAGAAACTCCAGATCCTGCATGGCCTGAACGGCTTCGGGGTTGCGCATGGCGTGACATCGCGTCGCGACCGAAATCTCCGCCAGTTGCTCGCTGGTGGTTCCATAGTCGTGCATGTGCCGTTGCGCCACCATCGCGTAGTTGGCGACCAGGGTCATGCCGGTGAACGCATCCATGTTGTCGGCGGGGTTGGCACCGCCGCCGCCGCGGCCGCCAACACCAATCGCGCGGGCGTTGCTGTGCGCCGTTGAGCCGTATGTCAGCAGCGCGACCCGCGCCTTGCCGGCGGCGATGTCACGCCTGGCGTGTGCCGCGTGATACTCATAAGAGC
Organism: Pseudomonadales bacterium; assembly: GCA_046582225.1. Classification (GTDB taxonomy): domain Bacteria; phylum Pseudomonadota; class Gammaproteobacteria; order Pseudomonadales; family Azotimanducaceae; genus JAYGEV01. The sequence continues at coordinate 5,980 of JAYGEV010000584.1, read as the reverse complement.
TGCCACCGACATTGGTAGTATCGATCACGTTTGGTTTCAGGCCGAAGTATTCGGCAATGCTCAGCCCACTCATCATGCCGCCGTCGCCGGCATCATAGATCGCGTCGACATCGCTCCAGCCGAGGCCCGCATCCTCGAGCGCGCGCGCCGCACTTTCGGCTTTGATCTGCAACGGGCTCACCGTCCCCTCGACGTCCCGCGACGGATATTCGTGAATGCCAACGATGGCGGCATCTCTGGTTTGACCAGGCACGGCCTACTCCCCCCAAATGAATTCTGACCAGTCTACGGTGAAGGCGCTAATTGGCCAAGTTTGCGGCGACCTCGAGTGTGCGCTCCACCAGGTCATCCAACTGCAGCTCGCCCAAACCGGCCAGCGACACGCCAACTCGCCCCTGCCAGGGCGCACTCCACTGGACCGGGATCGACTTGCCCTGCATACCCCACAGGCCACCAACGGTGGCTCCGTTGCAATCGGTATCCAGACCTGCGGCAACCGCATCGCCGATTGCGGCGGAAAAATCATCCGGGTGAGACAACAGCGACCACACCACCAGGGCCAGATTGTTGAGGGTGTGCACCGGGGACATGTCCAGGTACTCATTTCTGATCGCCTCGCCACCGGCGGCGTCCCCCGCCAACCCGATGCCAAGGCGAACGGCCGAAGCCGCACCGCTGGATTCCGGTATCAATTCAAGCGCCTGCTGGACGGCAAGGTCCAGCGAAGCAACCGCCGGAATCGCCGCGCCCAGCGCCGCGACGAAGCGCGCGCCGTGGACACCGTCGCCTCGATGCGACAGCTCGGCATCGCGACGCGCGAGATCCGCGGCAAGCTCCGGACGGCCCGGACACACCCAGCCGTACAGATCCGTGCGAATCTGCGCGCCGATCCAGTCATTGTAGGGATTGTCAGAACACTCGGCCAGATCGAAACCGGGGTCGCCGCGCTGGGCAAACCATTCATCACCCTTTGCCGCAAGAATTCGATAAGCCGCGCGCTCGGCGGTAAAGGTCATGCCCAGCGACAGTCGATTCAACCACATGCGCGCCACCTCGATCGTCGTCAGATCTGCGCCATGGGCTTCCAGCAACAGCAATGACAACACGGTGTAGTTGATGTCATCGTCGGGTTCGGCACGTGACAGGTTTTCCCGGCAACAGCTGCGCTCGATTATGCGGACATGCTCGTGCGCCTGAAAAAACGGCACGTAGTCACGCAGCGGCAGTGCCTGCGCGCCCACAAGATAACTGGTTAACGCCTCATGGCCCCGGAGCATCGACAGCCTTTCCACGGGCTTGCCGAGCATGCAGCCCGAAACCCGGCCAACCCAGGCTCCGCGAATTCGCGCACGGAGCCCCGGATCGCTCACGCCGCAATACGTACAGGCAGTTCCTGAATGGCGCGGAACAACACCGAACTCATGCGCTCCGGCTCGCCGACCACTTCGATGTTCGGATAGCGCGCCATGATCTCTTCCCACAGTACCCGAAGCTGCAGTTCCGCCAACCGATTGCCCAGGCAACGGTGAATCCCGAAGCCGAACGACAGGTGTTCCCGGGGACGCGCGCGGTCAATGATGAATTCATTGGGGTGATCAACCGCGTCGGGATCGCGATTGCCGGAGATGTACCACAATACGACCTTGTCACCTTTATGGATCTGCTGGCCCCTGAACTCGACGTCCTGCAGCGCCGTGCGCCGCATGTGGGTCAAAGGCGTCTGCCAGCGGATGATCTCTGGCACCATGGTTCGAATGAGGGCCGGATTTTCGCGCAGCTTCGCGTACTGGGCCGGGAAGTCGTTGAGAGCAAGCAAACCGCCGGTAATGGAATTGCGGGTGGTGTCGTTGCCGCCGACGATCAGCAGCACCGCGTTGCCCAACAGCTCTCGTGCGTTCATGTCTTTCGTTTCAGCGCCATGTGCAAGCATCGACACCAGATCACCGGTCGGATCCGACGCCTGCCGTTCATGCCAGAGCGCCTGAAAGTACTCACCGCATTCGGCCAGCGCCTGGTAGAACGTCGCCTTTTCCTGCACGACATCAGGATTGTCGGCATTGCTGAAAATATTGGACCAGGTTATCAGCTGATGGCGGTGCTCCTGAGGCACGCCGAGTACCGTTGCAAGCATCTGGGCCGTCAGTTCGACCGATACGTGCTCGACCCAGTTAAACGTCTCGTTCATCGGCAGACGCTCCAGAATGGTCGCAACCCGCTGCCGAACGGTCGATTCCAGATTGCCGAGATTGCGCTGAGTAAACTTGGGCGCAATCGCCTTGCGTTGTGCATCGTGTTTGGGTGGATCCATCTGGATGAACATGGGCATGTCGTTGGCCGATGCCGGCGTGCCCATCAACGTAACCCCGCCCAGAGAGAAATCAGAGGAGAACACATCATGGTCTTTCTCGATGGCCATGATGTCGTCGTAACGGGTAATTGACCAATAGGAACCGTATTGGCTCTCGGCGCAATAATGCACCGGAGCCTCCGCCCGCAACCGATCGAAGTACGGCCACATGGCCTCGGTTCGAAACAGCTCTGGATTTGCGACGTTGAACTGATCCAGAGGAATGTCGTAGGGATCTACGCTGCTATCCACCGGGATTCGCTGGCGGCGCCGGCTTGGCGACAGTGGTGCCTGCTGTGCCTTATCCCGCAGAGTGTCGAAGTGCGAACGCTCGCTCATCATGCTATCGCCGGGTCGATTCGGTGACGGCCATCATATCAGGACTCAGCAGGCCAGACTTCTTCGAGCGATCGAAGCGCACCCACGGCTACCGGCCAGCCCGCATAGTGGGCGATGTGCGTGATGACGCCCTCGAGTTTTGCACGGGTGATTCCAAGGTTTTTCGCTCCGGCGAAATGCAGCTTCTGCTCTTCTTCACGACCAAGAGCCACCAGCACCGAGCAGGTGATGAGGGATCGCTCCTCAAGAGCAAGCTCTTCGCCCTGCCATACATCGCCGAACACGTGCTCAATGGTGTAGGTGCGGAATTTGTCCGGCATCTTCACGCCACCTGAAGCAGCTCCGAAGAGTTTTTGTACGAGTTCAATACCTTTGTTCCATTTTGATTCGTCAGCCATGGCGTCCCCTGGAGTAAATCGTTAATCAACCTCGAAGATACTCCATACCGGGAGCGAACGCCGCCCGCTAACCTGGCAACCCGCCAGCCTCACACAGCCTGACACACAGCCCGGCAAGATCGCGCTCTGCATTGAGCGAACTGCACAGGTTTGCGCCGGCCAACGGCACCGGGGTTTCACGCAACAGTGCGCCCAGGGCCTGGCCATGCCCCTGCTCGAGCGAATCGATGACCAGCGGCGAGAACCCGCCAACGCTGTCGATGAGATCGAAGCCCACAATATTGTGTAGCGCGCTCAGTAATTTCGGTCCGACCAGCTGTGGCGCGACGTGGGCGGGATTCACCTGACGGATGATCCTTTGGGTGGCGTGAATCAGGAACTGCAGTACCGGACAACCGGCCCGAAACACGCAGATCGCGTTGTGAACGTTGCGGCGAACCTTGAGTCGACCTCGGCGGTCAGCCTCTACCCAATACTCGCGCCCGAACGCGCAGGATTGCTCGAAATCGAGTTGCAGCAAACGAGGCGCAAACAGCAGCACGTCTGCATCGATCCAACCGGCCTGCTGGTAACCTTGATCGATCGCTTCGTTGATGAGAAGCAGGCGGGCGAGGTCCGCAACGATTGGACCGCGGTTGCCGACCTTTTCCCGGTACCAGTCCGGCGTACGCAACAATGCTTCATCGCCGTAGAACCGATAGTCGAATCTTGAGCTCTCGGCCCAGCGCTCGACGCCGACAAGGCATTGTCCCATCCACGTGTCATGCACATCCGAGCTGTGGCTCTGGATGATAAGGGTGCGCATGTCTGTTACGCGCGGGACGTGACCAGGCTTCGCGTGCTGGCCGCCGCGTTTCCCCCTGCAAGCATCATCAGACCCGCCATGATCGCCAGATTCTTGATGAAGTTCTGAGTTTCATGCTGTTGCTGCAACGCTTCGGTCACGTTCCAGAAATCATGCATGACGCAGCTGATCACCAGCACCAGCCCTGCGAGCAGAAAAGCGGTCAACCGGACCCGATAGCCGACAGCCAGGCACAGCGCGCCACCCACCTGGATCACGATGGTGAGGCCCAGAAAGAAAGGAATCAGAACCATCCCATGGGCCGCCATATAAGTGGAGTTGGCGTCGAAGTCGACAATCTTCCCAACACCGGGGACAAAAAAGTACGCTGCCAGCAACAAACGCCCCGACAGGGTAAACAGGTTCTGCATCTTCTACCTCTTCTGCTTCTTCTGCGAGGAGAGGGGCTCCATGCAGGCACCCGCTAGAGCCTCGGATCCACCAGAACTTTTACCTGCTCGGGTTCGCTGGCCAGCTCAGCGAACGCGCCGGCCAGACCATCGAGGCCCACGGTGGAGGTATGCAGCGGTGCACACTGCACCCGGCCGTCGGCAACCAGGCCCTTGGATACCTCGAAGTCGTCGCGCAGATAGCCCAGGGCCGTAGAGACCCTCAATTCCTTGAACAGCCATTCCGCGGCCATGAACTGCGATGGTGCAGTGGGTACCCCAACCAGCGCGACGGTGCCGCCCCGGCGCACATATCCGGGCGCCTGTTCGACCGTACGTGAGATCCCGGCACACTCGAACACGATATCTGCGCCGGCATTTCCAACAATGGCGTTGATGGCGCCCGCGATATCAGTCGTTTCTTTGGGGTTAATGGTGTGATCAGCACCGACCGCCGTACCCAGTTCGCGCCTGGCATCCTGAGGTTCCACCAGAATGCACACCCCGGCACCAGCCGCTCGTGCACATTGAAGCACCAGCAGACCAATGGGTCCCGCTCCCAGCACCACTACGCTGTCACCCAGCCTGATGCCGGTGCGACGAACCGCGTGCACGGCAATGGTCACCGGCTCCAGCATTGCCGCGGCCGCGTCGCTTATGTCCACGTCCACCGGATACAGTCGCCCGGCATCAATCGCGATGGCCGATGCAAAACCACCGTGCGGTGCCGCCAGCGGGCCTGCGCCGATCATACCCATGAAGGCCGATTCGCAATGCGAGGGATCGCCCCGGACGCAGGTGGAACACTGCCCACATGCTGTGGCCATACCGATGGCGACCCGATCGCCCTCCTTGAGCGAAACGTTCGCGCCCACGCCAGATACGTTGCCCGTCCACTCATGGCCGCATATCGCGGGATTGTACGGCTCCCCGGACTGAAAGGCGTGAATGTCGGTTCCGCAGATTCCGCACAATGCGACGTCTACGACCGCTTTTCCGGGCGCTGGCTCCGGATCGGGCATTTCGACCAGGGTGAGTTGTTCTTTACCGGTGACCAGTCCTACCTGCATGGCGAATTCCGCGACGATCTGATCCTTTTAGGATACGCGAGTCGAACCGCGAGGTGAATTCAGCCGAGGAAAAGCGCGGTTTCCTGATACACGTGGCGGGCCCGGTCGACCGGATCAGGAAATCGTTCACGCAACGGCCGCGACCGAAGTTCCAGGCTGAGCGGCAGTTCAGGGGGCAGCGCCCCGAGCAGTTCGCGCAACGGCAATCCGCCCGCTCCTGGCGTGGATCGGCCATCCAGCGCTTCTTCGAGGAGCTCCTCGAAACCCGGTTCGCCATCCAGACTCATCGGCGCATCGCAGAACTGCGCGAAGCTGAACAAATCATCGTCCAGCGCTGCAACATCGGCAACCGTGGCGCCCGCTCTAGCAACGTGCAGGGGATCGATGAGCAACTTACCCCGTGGATGCCCCACTCCTCGTAATACTTCCAATGCCATGGTCAGCGTCTTGACCTGGTATATCGGTAGAAACTCCAGGCACAGATTGATATCGAGGCGATCGCCAATCTCACACAGTGCCGCAAATCGCCCTTTTACAGCCTCCAGATCCGGGTCGCAGCAGACCACGATGTCTTCGGTCGCACCGATCTCAGA
>JAYGEV010000561.1:0-1650 GCA_046582225.1 Pseudomonadales bacterium | reverse complement strand
CCAGCGCCTCAAGGGCGGCAACCACGCGATCCTGCAACGCGACGAAGTAGTCGCGCACGCGGGTGATGTCGGGGCTCATGCGGGCGGCTCCTTAAGTTGCTGCCCGAAGGCAACATTACGCGTAAGTGTGGCTCGTCAGTGCGTGGGTATCGGGATAGTTCTCTTCGACGCATTCAGACAACGTTCCAAAACGAAAATCACGCAACAATCGCTCGAGACGCGCCTGGCACTTCTCAAGGTTATTGTAGTGCCGAAAACGACTTAGCCCGGTGATGTTCACGCGGGGCTGTTCCGGATCCAACTCCCACGGGTGTAGATAGAACACGAACGGGCGATTCTGGGAGTTCACTTTCCTGCACAGCGTTCGACTTAGTCCATAGGGATAGAGTCGAAAATATCCGCCACCGGACACTGGCAGCGTCAACGGTCCGAACTTCACGGTGGGTATCGGGAACTCCAGCAACCGTCCGCCGTTGCGCAGCTCCAGATAGTGAGGCTCCAGCGGTCCGCCGAGCAATCCGTAGCGGTCGTGCCGAATCGGAAATATGCTCGAGTCGGCCGTGAATCCCTGTTCGACGAGGGTATCCAGGGCCCATAGCGATGCCTGTGTGATCGAATAGGTGGCCGCTCGATAGGAAACCACTGGTTGTTGGGCAAGATCCTTCAGCACGCACCTGGCACGTCGGGTCTCTTCTGCAAACTCTTCCGGAGCCTGCGTGTAAATCAGCTTGTGGCTGTAACCGTGGCAGGCGACTTCGTGGCCCGCCTGGGCGATTTCCTTGACGAGATCGGGCTGGCGATCGGCGACCCAGCCGAGCACGTAGAATGTGGCCCTGATCGCGTGCTCGTCCAGCAGCCCCAGCAGCAGTCTGGTATTTTGGGCAACGCGCTGCGGATGGCTGTCCCAGGCGCTGCGATCAATCGCCTGATTGAAGGCAGACACCTGGAAATAGTCTTCCACGTCGAATGACAGGGCGTTCAGGAGATTTTGCATACGCGTGGTGGCTACCGTAATCTGCGCGATTCTACGCGGAGTGCATGATAATTGCTGGCTGGAAGTCTTTGATGAGAACCACAGGAAGGGCTTGATCATGGTTGGAATTACTGGCTTTGGTGGCTATGTGCCACGTTTGCGACTACAGCGCCAGGCCATCGTAGATGCGCACAAATGGGCGAACCCGGCTCTTGCCGGCAAAGCCAAGGGCGAACGCAGCATGTGCAACTGGGACGAAGACGCGATCACCATGGGTGTGGAAGCCGCCAGGGCGTGTCTGAACAACGGGTCCGGCTCGCCGGACATCGTCTACTTTGCCAGCACCAGCGCGCCGTTTGCCGATCGACAGAACGCTGGAATAATTTCTACCGCGCTCGGGCTCTCCGAAGACCTCGCCTCGGCCGACATCACTTCCAGCCAGCGCGCTGGAACGACAGCGTTGATCCAGGCGCTTGCGGCGGTGCAGGGGGGCCTGTATCAGAACGCTCTGATCGTCGCCGCTGACAAACGCCGGACCCGGGCGGCAAGTCCGGGCGAACTTGCCTACGGCGACGCTGGGGTCGCGATGAGCGTCGGCGTGGACAATCCGCTGGTCGAACTCGTTGCGGTACACAGCACCACTGTGGATTTCATCGATCATTTTCGGGGAGCGAGCG
>JAYGEV010000485.1:0-2782 GCA_046582225.1 Pseudomonadales bacterium | reverse complement strand
GAGTGCGAAGCAATCGCAGTGCCGAGTGCGGCGCTTTCACGAAGTGCTGAACGACTACCTGGAGGAGCGCCGCTAAGCTACCTCAGGTCGTGTGGCGCACCCCCGGACTTGATGACCGCTTGGCTCCGCCAGGCCGGAGGCCACCAGGCACCTTCCCCAAACGCGACGAGCAACGCAGCGCCGAAACAGCAGAATCCGGCGATCATCATCCATGTGGACCAGCCCCAGAATTCCACAACCCTCGGCAACCCGAGGTTGAGAAACAAACCTGCGATCGGCGACAACGTTGCGGTAATGCCAAACGCGCGCCCTACCCCGTGCGGACTGATACTCTCGGCGGTTTCGGAATAGATCGCACACCAGGCCGGATAGATGAATCCGGCAAAAAATCCTGTGCTCGACCAGACCAGGACCAGCACCCCTTCAGGCGTATCCAGCGGCAGGTTGGCGCCAACGAGGAAACAGATACCCGTGGTGATTCCGCCAAACGCAGTAACGGGTTTGCGTACACGCAGCCGGTCCGAGATCCAGCCGGATAGAAAAACGCTAATCGTAAATACGACCCAGAAGTATGACGTGATCCCGGCCGCTCGAGCCGGCGACAATCCATAGTGTTGCGTCAGGTATGTCGGCACATAACCGGAAACGGTGACGTAGGTCAGCGCCCAGAATACGATGGTGCCAGACAGCACCCAAAGCCGGAGACTCCGGTAGATCAGGCGGCCATCTTGGTAGCTCGCGGTCTCTTCGACAGGAAGGCGCGGCAGCGGCGACGGGCTCGATGCTGCCTCGGCCTGTACCTGCTCGTCGAGAATGAGACCGCGGACCCGCACCGACAGATCCCGATAGAAAACGAATATCGCGAGCGCCGCGGCGGCTCCAAGCACGGCACCAATCCAGTACTGAGGCCGCCACCCCGGCCAGATCGGCAAGGTTTGCGCAGCTATCGCGGTGGACATCAGCGCACCAATCGTAAACGCGAGCGAAACCCACGAATAAACCATCGCACGACCCATGCGCGGGGTGAGATCACGCGACGCCGCGTGAACCGCGGGGTTCATGCCGGCCATCAGGAAGCTGCCCGCCATGGCCAGGGACGCGAGCACCACAAAACTCGGTGCCATCGCGCCCATCGCGGAAATCACCACGTATGCAACAACCGGCCAGAGCATCAACGGACGTCGGCCAAATCGGTCTGCAGCACGGCTGAGCAGCGCCGCACCCAGGCTGTATACCAATCCCGCGAGCGCCGCCACATAACCCCATTCAACCAGAGTCTTGTCGAATTCCTCCAGCACGTAAACGAGCACCGGACCGGTCTTGAGCGCCTCGTACTGCTCCACGGCCCAACCCAGTACGATCAGACTCAACAGCCAACCGCGGAGCCGTCCGGAAGGAACCCAGTCAATGTGGCGGAAGTTGCGATATGCAAAGAAGCCATGCGTTCCGGTATCTGACCCGGTCTGCTTTTGATTGGAGGTTTTCACGCTACACTGCGTAGGAGTGATTGAAACGCGGCGACAAACTCAGATCGACAATGAGGCAACCACAAGCATGCATGGCTCATGAACGTTGAGTCAGAAGCGACAATTCGCCTGGTCATGCTGTGGTTCGGTTTCCTGCTTGCGGCCGTCTTTATCGTGCCCGGTCTGCTGGTCGAGCGCTACAAACGTTACAACCTGATCGCCGGCTACAACCGTGCATCCAGATCTGAACAGGCACGCTACGACATGCAAAGACTGGCTAAGCACGTTGGCAACGGGCTCGAAACCCTGGGCGTGCTGATCTGTGTCGCCGGGGTGCTCGGCTACTTTGGCCTGGATGGCTGGGCCGCCGTAACGATGGCCATATTTGTCCTCATCGCGTTCATCATTCCCATCGGCGCGCGAAAATTCATGCCCAGGCAACGTCGGATGAAGATCGACTCACCAGCCGACGCGATGCATCCGTTTCTGCACTGGGCCTTGCCCGCGAGAATGTACGCAGCCGCTGAACGGGGAACGCGCAAATGGGCGATCGAATGCGGCGTGTGCAAACACACACGCGACTACTGGGATGCGGGCGGCGTTCGCGGCGGCGGAGTTGGCGAGCCAAGAGTGTGGTTTGCCTGCCCGGCATGCGATGCCGGACATTGGCACAAAGTCCGTAAGAAGACCCGACAGGAACTGGCGTCGCTGTAATCGAATGCCAACCCGAATATTCGGCTGCCCACTGGCTTATGAACCAACCGATTCCGCCTGCGCGGTATAGCGCTCAGCCAGCTTTTCGACAGCCGGCGAAATACGCAGTTTGTGCGGTGAGTAGTTGGGCATGTAGGTGATCAAAAACTGCGCGAACGCCACCACCAGGAAACCGAACTTCTTCAGCGGCGGGATTCGGTATCGAGATCCATAGCGCAAGGTATCGACCCGCGACATCAGACTCGCAGTTTTCCACAAGAACTCGAACACATGCCCCTGCGCGATCCAGCACATCTTCACCCGGTAGACGTAGTCTCCGTAGAGGTGCTCCCAGACATCAAAGGCAACCGTGCGGTGCTCAATCTCCTCTGTCAGGTGCCAGCGAAAAAGATCGGCAAACTTCTGATCTACATCTTTACGATTGAACACGCCGCTGTTCAACGATGCCGCCGCGCCCTGGGTGGTATATGACTCGAACCCCTCCACAAACCCGACGTTGAACTTCAGTGGTTTCTCGGCAAGAAAACGTTCGAAGTCGTGGCGTGTCTGGTTCTCGATTGCATCCAGGCCCGGGTAGTCGCGAGCGCGTATGAGTTCGTTGA
>JAYGEV010000052.1:0-2278 GCA_046582225.1 Pseudomonadales bacterium | reverse complement strand
TACGGACCCGGCATGAGTCGCCCAGACGAGTAACGCGGTGCAGATCGCGCCGCGAACGAGGTAGCTCAATTTGTTGGACTGGTTCATGGGTGTTCACCAATTTCAGAGAAAACGCTGGTTTCGAAACTACTGCGTGGACGGTGGGTTCGCAAAGTATTACGGCGCGTTGCCCGGCACCGGCGCGTTGCCCGGCAACGCGAATGCCATCAAATGATCCCCGGGCGGATTGAGACCACTAAAATGACCGCCGGCGGCCACTACCACGTATTGTCGTCCTTCCGAACGAAGCTGATAGCTCATGGGCACGGAATTGGCCGCAGTCGGCAGTTTCGCCTTCCACAGAACTTCACCGGTAGCGAGATCGTGAGCGCGAAACGCGTGCTCGGTGGCCGCTCCAATGAACACCAACCCGCTGGCAGTAACCATGGGTCCACCGACGCCAGGCACGCCCTCTATCCACCAGAGGGGAAACGGTGCGATATCACGCGTTGTTCCCAGCGGCACGCTCCAACGGATCTCTCCAGCGGCGAGGTCAATGGCGTCCAGAGTCGCCCAGGGGGGCTCGGTACACGGCATTCCAATCGAGGAAATGAGAAGCCCCGTATCGACACAATACGGCGTGCCGAGCTGACCCTGAAAATTATCTCCGCAACCCTCGCGCGGCGTGAGCTTGACCGTCGCCACCATTCGCCAGGTCAGCACAACCATAACCTGCTCATCGATGTGTATGGCCGGTGATCCCCAGTTGTTACCCCCGCCGTTGGACGGATACAGGACCGACCCTGCAACTGAAGGGGGAGTGTAAATACCCTCGTTGCGCAGCGCGTTCGCTCGATCGCGGCATACGCCTTCATCCCAGAACGTCAGGCCCGACACATCCTCGGCGGTGAACCCCGGAACCAGATGCGGGATGTGACTGGGAAACGGTTGCGTCGGCGAGAGGTACTCACCGGCCACAGGATTTTGAGGCACCGGACGCTCTTCCACCGGAAACACCGGCTCACCGGTTTCTCGATGCAGCACGAACGTCATCCCCATCTTGGTGACCTGCACCACGACCGGTACGGCCTCACCGTTGATGGTCAGATCCATCAACGTCGGCTGGGCCGGTGTGTCGTAATCCCATAGATCGTGGTGGACCATCTGATAGTGCCAGACCACCTCGCCGGTATCGCCATTGAGTGCGACCACGGAACTGGAGTAGTAATCCAGCCCGTCGCGATGGCCACCGTAGTAGTCGGGGTTAGTGTTGCCGGTCGGCACAAATACCAGGTTGCGCTCTTCGTCCACCGCAATGATCGACCATACGTTGGTCGTTCCACTTCGAAAGCTACCGTCTTCGTTGAACGGTTCCATGCCGGGCGGAATAGGATTCCATGCCCACAGCAACTCACCCGAGCGCACATCATAGGCACGCACCACACCACTAGGTGCATCGGTGCGCTGGTTGTCGAGGACCATCGAACCCGTGATCACCGTGTCGTTCAGAATCGCTGGCGGTGAGGTAATGCCGTACTCCGCCGGCTCATGCCGGGAGATGCGATGAGTGACGTCCACTTCACCGTTGTCGCCGAAATCGCTGCAGCGTTCGCCGGTTTCGGCATCCAGCGCGATCAGGCGTGCATCGAGCGTTCCGGCGAGGATGCGGTGTTCACAAATGCCCGCTTTGCCCGAGCGCCAGCTGCTCACGCCTCGACAGTTCGGCAACACGTAGGTTGTCCTGTCAACTTCTGGATCGAAGCGCCACTTCTCTATCCCCGTCTCAGCATCCAGAGCAAATACTTTGTTGAACGGCGAGCAGTAGTACAGAGTGTCGTCGATCACGATGGGTGTTGCCTGAAACGAGCTCTGGGTAATCGGAAGCCCTTCACCCTCCAGACTTCCGTGCCTGATGTCGCCGGAGCGGTGCTCCCACACCGGTTCCAGCCAGCGTACGTTCTCAGGCGTAATCTGTGTGCCGGTAGAGTAATGGGTGCCGCCCGGGGTTGCGCCGTAGGCGGTCCAGGTAGCCACATCACCGCCATCGAAACTGGCAGGCGGAGGATCGCTGCAACCTGCCACGATGATGGAAACGGCGCACATGATCGGGCCTAAGGCTGCCCACCGGTCCTGGGTACTCGGCATCGACAAGTTTCACGAAAACGTTGTATGCACACATCCTAACCGGCACCAGCGCCGACCAACAAGCCATCGGCGTTGCATGCTACCGTAGCACTCATCACACCGACCGGTCAGCCGAACATGAGTTCAACAACATTTCCGCAGGCTCAAAGCTTTC
>JAYGEV010000381.1:0-1511 GCA_046582225.1 Pseudomonadales bacterium | reverse complement strand
CGTGTGCTCTTCCGATCTCCGTCTCGATAGAGTTCCTGGTAGACGCGTGTGCTCTCGGTCCAACTGACGAACTCGTGGATGCCCGTCACACCGAAACTACTCGCTTCCTGGCAGGTCTGGCGAATGGCGCGACGCAGGTCGTCATATTTCCAGGGGCTGCTCCGCGGAAAGATCCAATCGATGCATTCGTTGACCACACCGGTCGGTTCACCGCTCGCAGCGTCCCGCCGCACTTTCGCGCCGGGCGCGACCTGGTCCAGTTCTTCCTGCGTCGGGCGGTCCCGGGTGATAGCCGCGATCTTCAGCGCATTGCTGTTGAGCAGCTGTGAATGCGCGCTGTAACGGATCATGACCGGGTGGTCCGGCGCGACTGCGTCCAGTTCATCCTTGCTGGGCGAGTTTCCTTCGACTTCCAGCGAGAATCGCCCCTGGCCGATGATCCATTCGCCGGCATCTTTCTGAAGTGCAGCCTGCTCGACGAAGTTGAGGATGGCTTCCTTCGAGCTATTGCCACCCAATACTTCGACGTAATCGACGGGCGGGATATGACAACTGGTGGCGAGCTTCGTGTTGACCGCCGCACAATCGACGTGCACGTGGGTATCGATGAAGCCCGGAAGAACAACGCGGCCCTCAAGATCGATCGTCCGGGTGTTCTTGCCGCTTAAGCGTTCGATTTCGCTATTGCTGCCGACCGCAAGAATTCGATCGCCGCCTGCCGCCAGCGCCTCGACCGTGGCGCCCGCAGCGTCCATCGTCACGATCTTGCCGTTCAACAGGACAAGGTTCGCCTCCATTGTCGATCTATCCCCCTAGCTCACGCTATCGAGGCGCTGGGTCCCGCCACGCGGCGATGACATGTAGTAAAAGAACTTGCCAGGCACACTCCCGGTGTTCTTCACCTGGTACTTCCAGCCCGTCGGGTAATACGCACAGTCACCCTCCTTGAGGACGTAGAACTCGTCCAGATTTTCGGCGTCTTTTCCCCACCAGACCGTAAACTCTCCATACAGGATGTAATAGAACTCGTCGCAGGGACCGTAGTGGTGCAGCGCCGTTCCATCGTCTTCCTCTTCGAGCGCGAATACGCAGGTCTCATCGCCAGGCTCCATGTAACAGACACCGATGTCGCCCACGTTCTCCAGCTCATAGAGAGGCTTGATGGGAACGGAGATGTAATGACTCTCGTCGTGACCGGGCCCGACCATTTGCACATCGCCCTCGCTCACGACCCGCGGCCTGGCTTCACTTTCGCTCATGGTCCTGTCTCCTTTATAGGCTGGATTATGGCAATTGGATGGTAATACAATGTTCCTCAATCGAGCGAATCCGCTCAGTCCGGGAGGCGATGCCAGTGAGAAGAACAACAATCATTGCGTTAGCCATTCTCAGCCTGGTCAGCTATGCGTCGGCGTTCGGTCAAACCCAGCCTCCTTATGACGTCGTCCGGTTTGAGTCGAACCTGATGATCCCGATGCGGGATGGTGTGCGGCTGGCGACCGACGTGTACC
>JAYGEV010000317.1:0-10427 GCA_046582225.1 Pseudomonadales bacterium | reverse complement strand
CGCCGGTTCCGCCCAGCCCGCAATAGCCATTGGGCACCTTTGCCAGATACTGCTGATGGTAATGCTCAGCATAGTAAAACTCCGGCGCCGGCAGAATTTCGGTGGTGATCTGCGGGTATCCGGCTGCGCCAAGCGCCTCCTGGTAGCACTCGGCGGACCCCACGGCCGCGGCTGCCTGATCCTCGCCATAGGTGTAAATGGCGGATCGATACTGGCTGCCTACGTCGTTTCCCTGACGCATGCCCTGAGTCGGGTCGTGGGTCTCCCAGAACGCCGTGAGAAGATTGTTGTAGGACACGATGGCCGGGTCGAACACCACCAGAACCACCTCGGTGTGACCTGTCTGCCCCGAACAGACCTCCTCATAGCTGGGATTGGGCGTAAATCCTCCGGCATACCCGACCGCCGTGGTGTACACCCCGTCGATCTCCCAGAACCGCCGCTCAGCACCCCAGAAGCAGCCCAGCGCAAACACCGCCTGCTCCAGAGACTCTGGAAAAGGAGCCTGCAATGGCGCACCGTTTACGAAATGCTCCGCAGGCACCGGCACCGCGACGCTTCGGCCAGGCAGTGCCTGACTTTCGTCTGTCATACGGAGTTTTTGCTCCCAAGCCATGTCTAATTGCCTGTAATATCCTTAAAGGGTCGAGATCATACCTTTCGCCCACCTTCAGACAAGTGCAAATCAGGTGCAAGTGCAAGTACGAATAGAACTGTGATGAGTGGATCTCTGCGTACATCGCTCGTCGTGCTGGCCGTGGTTGGCTTATTCGGCTGCCAGTCGGTTCCACTCGACTACGGCATGCTCACTGACAAGATATCCGACGGGGAACTGGTCCCGATCGACGAGTTACGCAGCACGTTTCTCGAACTCGAAGACCTGTCTGAACGAATCGAGCGCCTGATCGAGCTGGAATCCCAGGCCATGCAGCTGGTCGAGGATGCGCCCCTGAAGCTCGGTGCGATCGGCCAGGCTATTCTCGATACCTATTATGGAAGTCTTACCGGTCATTACGTTCTCGAGCGCTTCTACAGCCATCTGGAATCCTTCGAGGCAGCCACCCCTCACCAGGAATGGCTCA
Organism: Pseudomonadales bacterium; assembly: GCA_046582225.1. Taxonomy (GTDB): domain Bacteria; phylum Pseudomonadota; class Gammaproteobacteria; order Pseudomonadales; family Azotimanducaceae; genus JAYGEV01. The sequence continues at coordinate 9,345 of JAYGEV010000317.1, read as the reverse complement.
CACGAATCCGTCTGGACATGGAATCCGATGCGACTGGCAGTCGCGACCAACCCTATCCTGCGATGACGGCTACCGAGGCACAGATGTATGCGATCAGCCTCGGCATGAGCCCGGTTGGCTCGATTTACGAAACCAGCGCGCAGTTCCCTTACTCCATGCTGCTGCAGGCGCACCCGCGCGAGGGTGGGATCCGCAACATGCATTTCGATCTGCACGGCGTGTATGAAGCCATGCGACGGGAATTCCAGGGTGAAATGAAATTTTCCCCGTTCGCTCTCATCGGCTATCAGGCTAAACGCGGAGACACCGCGGCTCAGGCCGCGATCGGGAGGTTCCTCGCCAGCCAGAATCGGTTCGACGAAGCCATCAACTGGCTGCGAGGGTCATCGCGCACGGGCAACCTCCAGGCGAACGCCATGCTGGCACAGATCTACCTGCAACGCGCAAGCCAGGAATCCGACCCGGATTTGAAACAGGCAGCCCTGGACGAGGTGCTGGAGAACTACCTGCACGCGGTCGCGCTCGGATCCACCGACGCGATGTATGCGTTGGGCGTGCTGTATCTCAATGAGCACTACGGGCCTGACAATAAGTCTTCCGGAGTGCCGCTGCTGAAACAGGCCGCCGAACTCGAGCATAGCGATGCGGCGATGTTTCTCGCCCACATGCACTACACCGGCGAGGCCGTGGAGCGCGATCTGGACGCCGCGAGCACCTACTACGTGCAATCCTCAGAGCTTGAAAATGCGTTCGCCCGCCGTGCATATGCCAGGTTTCTGCTGGCCGAACAACGCGCTGATCCTCGCGCCATCGCCTGGCTGCGCGAACTCGCCAGAGACGATGATGCCGAGTCGATGCTGCTGCTAGGGAATCTTCACGCGCGCGGTGTCGGAGTGAAGCCAAGTCCGCGCCGGGCGGTGGGTTGGTATAAGGACGCGGTAAAGGTTTCGCCCGACGATGCGAACATCGTCAACGAGGTCACCTGGACACTCACCGTGAGTGATCTCAAGCGACTCAAGCGCGCACGCTACGCCTTGACCATCATGGACGATCTCATGAGCAACGACGAGGACGCCCGCAGCAAACCCGAATATCTCGACACCTGGGCAGCCGCACATGCGGCAAACGGCGACTTTGGTCGCGCGATCAGCATTCAGGAAGAGGCCGTGGAAGCTGCCAAGGCCGAGCAGTACGAAAGTGTGCGGGAGATCATCGAGCAGCACCTCGACGAGTTCAAAAACGGCAGAACCATCACCGAACCCGCCCCGTGAGCGAGCAGCAGCTCGAAGCATTGCTTGCCCAGGGCACGCCTTTCATCGATGTTCGCGCACCCGCCGAATTCGCCACCGGCACCATGCCTCGTGCCATCAATCTACCGCTGCTCGACGACAGCGAACGACATCAGGTAGGCATCACCTATAAACAAAGCGGCGCTCCGGCAGCCGTGGCCCTGGGTGAAAAGCTGGTGAGCGGCGCGGTGAAATGCGAGCGTGTCGAATCCTGGCGATCAACGGCGTCCGCGCATCAAAACACCTGGTTGTACTGCTGGCGCGGAGGGATGCGATCTGAGATCGCGCAACGCTGGCTGGCCGACATCGGCTGCGAAGTGCCCCGGATTACGGGGGGATTCAAGGCGTTGCGTCACAGTTGTCTGGCGGTTCTGGAGCGTGCTGCCCGGGAGAAGGACTGGCTGGTGCTGGCGGGACGGACCGGCTCGGGCAAAACCGTTGTCATCGGAGAGTTGTACGACAGCATCGACCTGGAAGGTCTGGCCAACCATCGCGGTTCGGCGTTTGGTGCACAATCCCGCGGGCAACCTCCTCAGGTGAGCTTTGAGAACAGTCTGGCGGTCAAGTTCCTGCAACTGCCAGGCGAGCGATTGGTGCTGGAAGATGAAAGCCGCAGCATCGGCCGCCTGGCGTTGCCGGCAGCCTGGCACCAACGCATGCAAATCGCACCACTGGTGGTGCTGGAACGGCCCCTTATCGAGCGCGTGGACAACATTCGTCGGGAGTATGTTGACGAGCCATTGGTCGCAGGCACAGCGCCTGCCGATCTGCACGATCGCTATCGCGCAGCGCTGGATCGAATCCGCAAACGGCTCGGCGGGACTCGTCACCGCGAGGTCGCTGAGTCGCTGGCAACGGGATTCGAAACCGGTGATCACGAACACTGGATCGAACTGCTGTTAACCTGGTACTACGATCCGATGTACGACTATCAGCTAGAGCAGAAACAAAAGCGGGTAATCGGGCGCGGCGGCATCGATGAGGTGCGAGATTTTCTGCGCGAGAAGGAATCTCCACGACCAGGAGGATCCTGAACTACGCGCTCAGATCAGGACGCTTGCGAAACCTCGCGAAGTATCGGAATTCCGTCGCTGGCATCGTTGAATGGCATTTCGAACTGGTGGCGCCCGGCCACAACACTGTGCTCAGTGTCATCGGGCATGATCACCAGCGCAGAACAGTTGCACGGCACCACGACCTCAAGTTCGAAGGCCGCCTCAGTGATCTCCCAACGGCATTCGTAACGACCGTTCACGGTGACCAGGCTGGCGTCGGCCGTGCGAACGGGGGTCCGTAGGCCGCGACAACCACTCCCAGCGGAGGGTGCGGTTGGATGCGCATCCGGCGAAAAGCGTGGTGAGATTCTGACAGATCACTATCCATATCCAGGCCTGCAAGCCCTGCGTGCAGCCATTCGCCAATGGAGGCCAACGCCATTCGCGCAAGCTCGGTCCCCGCTCCTCCCCACACACCTGTATCACCAGCGGCCTGATCCGGCGACAAGTGTGCGTTTGCTTGTTGCATGCGAGCGCAAGCCTCCTGCAGGGACTCGTAACGGTGCGGCAAGCGGCCGGCGAGCTCGCGCGTATCACCCACCCACAGACCTCTGTCGGATAGGCCCCTGCGTAGAGGGCCGCAAGCGTGCCGCCAAGGGAATTCCCGACCAGCACCGTCGGTCCAAGCGCTCCCTGCTTGACCAGCTGCGCTAGATCGTAGACGTAGTCGATCTGGTGATAGCTGGAACCTCACACCCACGCAGAATCGCCGTGACCCCGCAGGTCGGGGGCGGTCACCCGATAGTCATCGGTAAATAAACGCGCGAACCAGTCCCAGGCGTGACAATGGTCCTGAAGTCCGTGCACGAGCAGCATGTCGGGAGCTTCACTGTTACCCCAGTCGAGGTAGTGCAGCCGCAAGCGTTGTGAAAAGTAGCTGTGAGATGTCGGCGTTCGAGAACCCGCAATGGTGTCAGTCAAGGTCGCCCCCCGATTCATCCAACTCTGTTTCGAGCCGCCACTCCAGATCGCGGCTACGCAGCGCGTCGATTACCACCGCGGCCACAGCCTGGACCCGAGCCACACCACGCGAGTCAGGATGCGACAGCAACCACATCGCGCATCTCAGTTCCGGCGACTTCGCTGTGCTTTTCACACGTGCCAACCGCGCATCTCGATCGCCGAGATAGCACGGCAGCAGCGTTGACCCCATCCCGGCAACCACAGCCGCCAGCTGATGGTCTATGGATTCCAGGTAGCCGGCCAACGGTCGCTCGGAGAATACCCGTGCAGCGTATTGTGCTTCGACCGCCCGCTGCAGAGCCGAGTCCAACCAGCGCCCATCCATCGCCGCGGCTCGATCTACGCGATCGTATGCCGCCAGGGTCATGTGTCCAAGCGGACGGCCAATCAGATCACCCGGCGGATCGTCGGTAAGCATGATCAGCAGGTCACCCTCACGTTTGTCCAGATCCGGCGACCGCCATGTGCATGCAACCTCCACCACGATGTCGGGGTGCTGCTGGGCAAGCTCTCCCAATCCCGACATCAACAGTTCGCCACGAAAAACTTCCGGCACACTGATGCGCACCCTGCCGGACAGGCTCGCATCGCGACCCTGCATGTGCCGTTCAACGCTTTCCAGACGGGTGACAACTTCGTCGAGCATTTCTACCGCCGAGGCTGCCTCCCGGGTAATCATCAATCCGCTCGAGGTGCGCGCGAACAGCCGAACGCTCAAGTGCCTCTCAAGCTGCTCGAGTCGGCGCGTGACCGTGGAGGCGTGAACCCCGAGGTCCTTTGCCGCACCCCGTACCGTGCCAGCACGCGCAACGGCGTAGAAGTACCTGAAGCTTTCCCAATCGACCATGGCAAAGGATTGTGCCAAACGCACGCCTCTGTTGCAATTACGCAACACCCCGTTGCGTTACCTACGGTTGCAATCTATGTTACCGAAAGTAACATACTCATGACGGTTTGCTGAGGGGTACCCGAATTCCCCCCCTCCCCCTCCTCGGGTATCCCTCCTTACCGACCCCACCCTGTAGTAGTAGGCGGGGTTGGCGATCACCAGATCGCTAACCCCGTCACTTTTTATTGCCCGAAAAACGATCGCCCAGACGCGGGGTAATGGCCACGCCCAGCAGATAGGCCACACCGCCGATTCCCAGCGACCAGGCAGGATCACCCAGCCATGCAACAGCCAGCCAGCCGATGAGCGGTCCGCACGCCGAGCCGAAATCTGACGCGGTAACGTAACGCGCAAACGCGCCCGAACCGATTCTGCTCGCGGTGGCAGCCACCCCGGTTTGCAGTCCAGTGCCACAAATGAAAAAGCTGATGATAGCGAACACGAACAACGCGATCGGCGGTCCGCTGGCGGCCACCAGCAGCGCAACACCCCCCGCGACGAAAAACAATCCGGCGGCGCGGCGAACGCCCAGCACATCACTCAATCCACCCAACCAGGGCGCCGCGAGGCTGTCCATCAGGTAGCGGGTGGCCAGCAGCACGCCGGTGACAGTTGCAGCGCTCAGCCAGGCTCGCGGATCCACATAACCCGCCAGTACTGCTCCGAGAGTCCCCATCACAAATCCGGGACCGACCGCACCGATCACAAAACCCATGCCAAGCAAAGGTATCGGTGCCGCGCCACGCTGATGGTCCGGCAGAGATTTCGACGGATGAAATCCAGCGCGGGCCAGCGGCAAACCGATCATGCTCACCACAGACAGCATCAACACCCCGGCGATGAATCCGAAAGCGTCCACCAGTACCGCACCACCCAGCAATCCGGCAACGGACCCGGCCCGGGAAATGCCGTTGTACAGACCCATGGTGCGACCGCCCTGATCCGCTGGCGCGTCTGCCATGATGATCTGCACACCAAGATGGCGGATGAACGACCAGGACAAACCCCAAGCCAGGCGCGCTGCAAAAAGGACGCTGAACCAGCTCGTCAACGCATACGCCGCGGTCGTCGCCGCACCAAGGACAAACGCGCCCAGAAACAGCGCACGTTGCGCCGCACCTCGACCCACGCGGTGGGCGATTTCGTTGGTCAACAGGCGGATCCAGCGATTCGCCGACAGCAGGATGCCAACCTGAATCGGTGTCAGGCCCAGACTCTCGTAATAAACCGGCAGCACCGCATAGAGCACCTGGTCGCCGAGCAGGGAGAACGCGGTTGCGGCACCGATGTATGCAACGCTTCGATTGCGTTCGAACCAGCACCTCGCTACGGTCCGGGCGGACGGTTCAGACATATCACGAACTCACGCAGCAAGTCGGGAATGACCAATGGACTACCAGCACATCTTGGTTCAACGCATCGATCATATTGCCACCGTTACCTTCAATCGGCCCCAGCGTGCCAACGCTTTGAACTATGCACACCTGGCTGAGATTGAGGCGGCGGCGCTGTCGTTTCGTGACGACGCCGATACCCGGGTGGTCATCTTTACCGGCGCCGGCAGGCACTTCAGTTCCGGCGCCGACCTGACCGACCCAGGCAAGGAATACCTCGGTCCGATGAGCCTGCGCCGGCGCCGCTACCGAATCGGCGAGCGCGCTATTGCAGCGCTCTACGACATGGACCAGATTACCATCGCTGCCTGGAACGGTGCGGCCATGGGGGGTGGTGCGTGTATCGCCACAGCGCTGGATTTTCGAATCGGCGCGGGTGACTGCTTCATGCAGTATCCGGAGGTGGACATCGGCGTCAATCTCATGTGGAGGAGCCTGCCGCTGATCGTTCACCTGGCCGGTCCGGCCAGAGCTAAACGTCTGGTTGCAGGCGGCGAGCGTATCGCGGCGCAAACACTCCTCGACTGGGGCATCCTCGATGATCTGGTCGCGCCGGACGTCCTGCTCGAAACAGCCCATCAGTTGGCCGAGTTCTACGTCGCGAAGCCACCGGTCGCTGTGCAGATGATCAAGCGCAGCGTCAACCAGCTGGTCTCCGCACAGGACGTCGCCGTGATGCACATGGACGTCGACCAGAACCTGTTAGCGCAAACAAGCAAAGATCGCGCTCGGGCCATGGACGCGTATTTGAACAAAACACCGCCGATTTTCACGGGCGAATAGGGCTACGCGAGCCCACTACCCATTCGGGGTACACTCGCACCAGTAGTTTGTTCAGTTGGGGGATTGAACGATGGATTTTCTGAGCGCGTTTTCAGGCCTGGAAAGAATTGCCATCATTGGCGGGGCGATGGTCGTTGGTTACTGGGGGTTTCGGCTGCTGGCAACGGACCGCACGCCGGCGCTGGTTTTCATGGGCATCTCCTGCGCGGTGCTGTTCGGTGCGCTGCTTACCGGAGGCACCCATATCAAGAACATCGGCGAGTCATACCAGCTGGCTAACGCAGCGCCGCCATCGGTGACAGCCTTCAAGGTGGCCGAGCAACCTGCCTCCCCGCAGCAGCAGACCGGTGAAGACCAAGATCCCATAACCGCTGCATCCGCGCCGGTGATCGAACCCGAAGCCGAGAGCGCGATTGAACTCGCAACCGAACTCCCACTTCAGGCTGCCACCGAGACGCCGAAGCAGACGGCAGCTTCCGAGTCGAGCGAACCCACCCTCGAAGAAGTCGCTCCAACCCTCGCGCCGGATACCTCGGGTCTGCTCAGCAGCCAGGAGCTGGGCGGACGCATCGTCGCAGTAAAATCCGAGGCTGTGACCCTGGAGTGGTCGCCCCGGGACGGCTGACCGAAATACCGGCGACTACGGTTCCACCGTCAGCGCCCAGATACCGTTGTGTTCACTGAGCACCGGGGTGTTGCTCAATCGACATGGCTGCCCGGTTAAGCACTCACCGGTACGAACGTCGAATCGATAACCGTGCCAACCACACTCCACCACGCCGTCCTCCAGATTTGCAGCGGTCAGCGGGCCCAATCGATGTGGACAACGTGCGGGAAATGCCAGCATTTCTCCCGCTTCCTCCACAACGACATAATCGCGACCCCCGACGGTGCAGTTCAGTGGAAGTTTCAGTTCAGAACGACTCCCCAACTCACACCGGCCCCGCTCCGCGCGAACCCCTTCAACGCGCCGATCAAGCTGTTTCTGCCGGGCAACCATCATCGCCACATCTTCGTCATACAAGGTCTTGTACTGGTTCGCGTAACTGCGACCGACCTTTTCCCGCGCCTGGGCTTCAACGCCAGGGATGAAGAAGTCCACAACGATTTCCAGACGCTCGTAGCTGTCGGCCGGCTCCAGGTTGAATACGTGGGTCCAGATCTCGGCGCCCATGCTCGGTCCGGCAAGGTTGCGGGTGATCCAGCGTCGACACACCCGATCCAGCCTCAACTCGATGACTGATTGCGCGCCGCCAGCGCCGCTGACCTGTGCGCGCCAACCCCAGCTGCCTTCCTCGATACAGGTAATGGCGGAAAAGCTCGATCGATGCACGAACGGCAGATGTGCCCAATCCAAAGCATTTTCATACATGCGCTCGAGATTTACCGGCAGCACACGACGGTAAGTGCCCACGTGAGGCACCGCAGAGCCTGGAAACGGCGGTAGGATTTCATGTTCCGGCATGTCGGATTCTCCGGCCTGTATACCGGTCACTAAAACCACTTACCAGCCCCGATGCAAGGTCGGCGATTGCGCACCGCACAGTTGACACGGCGGGTGCTATTTTGTTGATATTCGCCTCGGGGAGGATAGGGAGAGCAACGCGCTTCTCTGTCTTTGAGGGCGGCCGAGCCCGGAAGGGCTCGGCCGCCCTGTTTCTGGCTGCTTAACGTTGTCAATTGTTGGAGGACTGAGATGGCGAGCGTATTGCGTGCCCAGCCCATCGATTCAAGCGATCCCAAGTTCCTGCGCGGGGATCCGATCACCGGCGAGCGTTACTACTCAGCGGACTTCGCCAGACGCGAGTGGGATCACATGTGGACCCGAATCTGGCATATCGCCGGGCGGGTGTCTGATGTCGCCGAAGCCGGCGACTGGATAACCCACAACATCGGTCGCGAATCGGTCGTCGTTGCCCGCCAACCCGACGGTGCCATTCGCGCCTTCTACAACAGCTGTCAGCACCGCGGCAATCGGTTGGTCTGGGCGCAACAAGGTCATGGCAACTTCACCTGCACCTACCATGGTTGGGTCTACGGTTCCAACGGCGTCGTGCAACACGTGCAGGACCCCGAGGATTTCAGCGACGGCAACCCCTGCGGGAACGTCTCACTGGTCGAGCTGAAGTGCGACACCTGGGGTGGTTTCATCTGGTACTGCATGGATCCTGATTCCAAACCCCTGGCAGAGTATCTCGATCCAATTCCGGCGCTGACTCAAAGCCGTGATCTGCACGACATGGTCCGGGTGGTGTGGAGGACTTTCGAGGTGGATGCGAACTGGAAGTTCGCATCAGACAACTTCAATGAGTCATACCATCTACCCACGGTGCACCCACAACTCGCCACCACGACCGACGAAGACTACAAGAACACGATCTTCGAATCCTATTCTAGCGGCCACAACCGCATGATCGAACAGGGCCAGCCGTCGATGCGCGCACCTAATCCCAACGAGGTCGAGGAACCCTGGGATCAGATACTGCGGCAGTGGGAACTGGATCCAGCAGAGTTTGCCGGTCGTGCGCGCGAGGGTCGCCTGGCACTGCAGCAAAAACGGCGCGAACTCGGGCCGCGGCGCGGGTTCAAACATTATGCGAAGTACGCCGATGACGAGTTGACCGATTACTTCCACCATACGCTGTTCCCCAACGTCACGATCACCGCGACCGCGGAAGGTACGCACCTGTTCCGCACCGAGCCAGACCCGAAAGATCCGGAAAAGTGTACGTTTGACTACTGGTTTCTCACGCCACGGGTGGAAGGCCAATCCGAGGTCGTCACCATCTGTGGGCCACGCCCCCTGGAAGAGGCCAGCCACGAGCGCATCGTTTACGGCAGTGGCACCGCCATCGACGATATGATGGATTCGTTTCTAATTCAGGATCTGAGCGTCGCCGTGGGTCAGCAAAAAGGATTTCACTCGCGCGGCTATCGCGACGCGATTCTGAGCGGACAGGAAAGTCGGGTGC
>JAYGEV010000391.1:0-4856 GCA_046582225.1 Pseudomonadales bacterium | reverse complement strand
GAATGAGCGTAGCCGGCGAACAACATTAAGGACACAAACATGAAAGACCCCGTGCGCGTTACTGTTACCGGCGCGGCTGGACAAATTGGCTACGCTCTGCTGTTTCGAATCGCATCCGGAGAGATGCTCGGCAAAGATCAGCCGGTCATTCTGCAGCTGCTCGAGATTACCCCCGCGCTCGATGCATTGGGCGGCGTCGTCATGGAGGTTGAAGATTGCGCATTTCCACTGGTGCATGGCATCGTTGCGACCGATGACGCCAGCATTGCGTTCAAAGATGCGCAGTTCGCACTGCTTGTCGGCTCGCGTCCGCGAAGCAAGGGCATGGAGCGCAAGGACCTCATCGAAGCCAACGCAGCGATCTTCTCGGTACAGGGTAAAGCGATCAACGACCACGGCAGCTCAAACATCCGGATTCTGGTGGTTGGCAACCCGGCCAATACGAACTGCCTGATCGCCCAGCGCAATGCGCCCGACGTCGACCCGCGTCAATTCACCGCGATGACTCGCCTGGATCATAATCGCGCCGCGGCGCAGTTGGCGGCCAAGACCGGCAACCACGTCTCCGAGGTCAGCGGCCTGTGCATCTGGGGCAATCATTCTGCAACTCAATACCCCGACCTTCACGCAGCGTCGGTTGCCGGATCGGCTGCGATGGATCTGGTGGAACTGGACTGGTACACGGGTGAGTTCATCCCCACCGTGCAACAGCGCGGCGCCGCGATCATCGAGGCGCGGGGTGCGTCCAGCGCTGCGTCCGCCACAAACGCCGCCATTGACCACATGCACGACTGGGCTCTGGGTAGCGACGGTGTGGTGAGCATGGGCATCTACTCTGATGGCAGCTACGGAATTGAAGCGGGCCTCATCTACTCCTACCCGGTTACCTGCAGCAACGGCGACTGGCAGATCGTCCAGGGCAGGGACGTGAACCCGTTCAGTCGCGACAAGATGCAGGCCACCCAGGCGGAACTGATCGAAGAGCGTGATGCCGTTGCGCATCTGTTGAGTTGAATGCCAATGGGGATGCTGCATGGCGATCCTGAGGCGCTGGCGGCGATGGCCGGCGGAGAGCCGGATGAACCGGTTGTGATGCTCAATCTGTTGCGCTACCGCGACCAGGCGGACTCCGGCTGTGGAGTCGATGGGCTCAGTGGGCGCGAGGCATATGGGATCTACGGACAACGGTTCGCCGAACTTCATCCGAAGTACGGCGGCGAACCGATCTGGATGGGTCGCGCGCTTCGCTCGATAATCGGGTCCGAAGACTGGGACATCGTCATTCTCGTGCGCTATCCAACCCGTCGGCAGTTCGTCACCATGTTCGATGACCCTGAGTATCAGGCGATCGCACCGATCCGCGCTGCTGCATTGGCCGATAGCCGCCTGATTGAGATGAGCCAGCTACTCCCGCAGGTCTGACGGTGATGGGCGGTGTTGTCTAGTTTGACGCGAGGAGCAAAACGCAACCAATCTGAAGGTGAGGGGCAGCACATGGACGACCTGGACGCACACCCGCAAAATCGACGGAATCTGATCAAAGGCGCAGCGCTTGGTCTCGCGGCGGGATTGCTTTCCGGCTCCCCGCGCGCGCAGGAACAGGATCGTTTGTCGCCGGACACCCTGCGGGTGACCCGGCGTGCGTTCCACCATGCTCATGAGCTGGCGCCGTTGAACTTTGATGCGTCCAAGTTGAACGGGCTGTCGGAGCGGCTGATAAATTCGCATTGGTCGAACAACTACGGGGGCTCGGTCAGGGCGCTGAACGAAACAAAAAGGCGCCTGTCAGCCGCCTTGAACGATGCGAAGTTCCCGGCGTTCCTCTACAACGATTTGAAGCGCGAGCATCTGATGCGCACCGGTTCTGTGGTGTTGCATGAACTGTACTTTGAAAACCTCGGTGGCGATGGCCGTCCCGGGGCGGATATCGGCGCGCTCATCGATTCGGCATTCGCCGGTTTTGCGCGGTGGGAAACGGAATTTCGGCGCATTGCCGCAGGTCTTGGCGGAGGCGCGGGCTGGGTTGTGCTTGGCTACAACCGACAGTTCCAGGCGCTGGAGAACTACTGGATGGCGGATCATATGCACTCACCGGCGGCCACCGTACCGTTGCTGGTGATGGACATGTACGAGCATTCCTACCATATGGATTTCGGCGCGGCAACGGCTCGCTATATAGATGCGTTCTTCGCCAATATCGATTGGAACCGCGTTGTGGCGAGGGTAGAAGCGATCGAATGATGAGTAGCTCAGTGCTGGCGGCCGGCGATTCGGTCCTGATCAGGAAGATTGAACCCGACGATTTCGAAGTAGTGTCTCAGTTCGAGTACTCGGTATCGGTAACCGAGCCCCACGGCGACCGCGAGCGGGTTGCTGAACTTCACGCGCAATCCGGGTTCTGCCAGGACGAGACGGGTGCCGTTGGTATTGTCGGTCTGTCGTCGAACAGATTGCTCGGCACCCTGCAGTATTATCGTTGTGCACCCTGTATTCACGGTCTTGAGATCGGCTACGTCGTGCACGATCCGAAAGATCGACGACACGGCTATGCGGCCCAGGGCTTGCGGCTGCTATCCGATCTGTTGTTTGCCGATCGGCCGCAGTTCTACCGACAACAGCTGGTAATCGGAGTCTGGAACACCCCCTCGTGGAAGGTTGCGGAGCGGTGCGGGTTTCTTCGTGAAAGGGTCATGCGCAGCTGTGGCTTTGGCCAGGGCGATCCAGACGACTGCTTCATGTATTCGCGCACCCGCAAGGACTACGCCCAGGAAAAAAAGGGCCGGCTGGACCACGGCTAGATCGCCAATGAAGGAAACGCAGCGGGATATCCAGCAACTTCAGGAACTGCTCGATGCGAGCTATTCGAACGCTGGGTCTCATCTTAAATCGATTCAGCTGGAGCCGCTTCGGCTGAGCGCTGCTGAGGTTGTCGAGCATCTTGATGGGGCCTGCATCTGCGATCTGGCAACGGTGGGAATCGACGCGGCCCCATATGTCGCACGAGTGGACATTTTGTTCATCAAAGGCAAAGCGTGGTTCTGTTCTGGCTCGGCCTCACGGAGATTCAGAAACATACGACCCAATCCACGCGTCAGCCTTGCTCGCACCCTTGGCGCGGAATTATCGATAGTGATTCATGGTGTCGCGCGCGAAGTAGATACGTCGATCGGCGATCATGAATTTCTTCATGACCTTTGCGTTGAGGTGTACGGAGATAGCTACGACAGCTGGGATATCTGGGGGGGTCCATGGGCGTGGATAGAACCCTCCAGCATGTTCGCCAGCAAACTCCCGCAGGAATAAAGCTCAGTCCAGCCAGTCGTTGAATTTTGCGGCACGCTTGTCATGGAACGCCGCGACCCCTTCCCGGGAATCCGCATGGTGGTCGGATATCGCTGTTTTCGCCGCGATTTCGTCCAGAGACTGTTCCCAGCTCAGCTCTGCCGCGTTGTAGATCGACCGTTTCAGGAGCCGCATGGAAACCTGTGGGCCGTTCGCGAGTTCCAAGGCCAGATCCGTGGCCGCCTGGTCGAGACGGTCGTGTTCGACGACTTCGTGCACCAGTCCGAGACTGAGCGCTTCATCGGCGTCGACGATTTTCTTGCGCATCAGAAAGTCCAGCGTTCCGGCAACGCCAAGCAGTTGCACGAGCAGGTACTGGCCGCCCTCGTCGGGCAACAGCCCGAAGCGCAAGGTTGCACTTCCCATCCGCGCTGATTTTGAGGCGATCCGAAAATCGCACGCCAGCGCCAGCGAGAACCCCGTCTGAATCGCCACACCGTTGATCGCTGCGATCGTGAGTTTGTCGAGGCTGCGAATTGCGGTGTTAACCTGTTGTGAAATCGTTCGCAGCCCATCATATGTGCCAATGGCGGAATCGTGTCCCGGCGGAATGTCCGCAGTCAGCGGCGTGCCACCAATCTTGGTGCCCCGGTAGCCTTTCAAGTCATCACCGGCACAAAATGCGCGGCCGCTGCCGGTAAAAACGACGACCCGCACAGCGTTGTCCATCTGGGCCTGGGTTACCGCTTCGATGAGGTCGCGCTTGATGCCAGTGGTCATCCCGTTCAGGCGTTCGGGGGTGTTGAAGCGGAACCACGCGATGCCCGGTTCGCGCATCGTGATCTCAAATCCAGTGAAACTGCCGGTATCCATGTGCACCCACTCCTGTTTGCGATTATCTTATTACATGTCGTGGAGGAGATGCGGATGCGGTTGTGGGTATACGGTTGGATCGGGATTGCGTTGCTTGGGTGTACGGCTGCGGCGTCAGCAGACGTGCGCGAGGCGGTGTTCGGACGTTGGGCGGACGAGCGCTCGATCCTCGAGGTCAGTGAGCACGACGGCTATCTCGGCGCCCGGGTCATTGCGATGAATGATCCGGTGTATCGCGAGGGTGAGGCGTATGGCCCGGTCGGTGCGGCGCGTCGGGATGATCTCAATCCGGATGAGAGCAAACGCGAGCAGCTGATTCTGGGCATTGAACTGCTGTCGGAGTATCGATTCGAAAATGATCGATGGCAGGGTCAGATCTACGATGCGGAATCGGGCAACGTGTACTCATCGAATATGCGCGTGAGCCGCAGCGGCGCGTTGCAGATACGGGGCTATATCGGCATTCCGATGTTTGGCCGCACCGCGAAATTTCAACCGCTTGGTGAATGTGCAGACCACGTCAAAGCAATGCTGGCCCTGGCGAAGCTGGGGTCAGAGGGCTGCGCAAAACCGGCGTACTAGAGGCTGGTTCTGGAATCGCCTTTTCTGTCCACTCGGTTTGAGTTGGCGGGCTTGTCGTCGACCGCGGGCACGGTGATGTTGATCTCCGTGACTTCGAGCGCATCGAGGACATCAGCCAG
>JAYGEV010000121.1:0-10107 GCA_046582225.1 Pseudomonadales bacterium | reverse complement strand
AGGACGTCGCCTGGTTAGGTTTCCGCTGGGGCGACAACCTCACCCATGCTTCCGACTACTTCGAACAGCTGTACGGTTTTGCAGAACAGCTCATCGAGCGAGGAAAAGCCTACGTCTGCAGCCTGAGCGGCGATCAGATACGTGCCACGCGAGGCACCCTCACGGAAGCCGGGACCGACAGTCCGTACCGGGATCGGTCAGCGAGCGAGAGCCTGGATCTGTTTGGGCGTATGCGCGCGGGGGAGTTCGAAGATGGCACCCACGTATTGCGGGCGCGCATCGACATGGCTTCCCCGAACCTCAACATGCGCGATCCCGTGCTTTACCGGATTCGCCACGCGATCCATCAGCGCACGGGGGCTGATTGGGTCGTTTACCCGATGTATGACTTTACCCACTGTATCTGCGACGCCCTGGAAGGCATCACGCACTCGTTGTGCACTCTGGAGTTTGAGGATCATCGGCCGCTGTATGACTGGGTTCTGGACAACATCAACATCAACTTTCATCCGCCGCAAATTGAGTTTTCCCGTTTGGGGCTGGAGTACACGGTGATGAGCAAGCGGCTGCTCAGCCAGCTTGTCAGCGATGGAATCGTCGAGGGTTGGGATGATCCGCGCATGCCGACGCTTGCCGGGTTGCGTCGTCGTGGCGTCACACCCGGTGCGATTCGCGAATTCTGTCGACGCATCGGTGTGACCAAACAGGACAACGTCGTGGAGCTGAAGCTGCTGGATTTCTGTGTCCGCCAGGATCTCGAAGATTCGGCCCACCGGGGGATGGCAGTGCTTGACCCGCTGAAAGTCGTGATCACCAATTACCCCGACGCGGCTGAGTCTTTGCAGGCACCATGGCATCCTCAGCAGGATGCGCTGGGGACCCGGAGCTTGCCGTTCGGGCCGGAAATCTACATCGAACGCGAAGACTTCGAAGAACTACCCCCAAAGAAGTACAAGCGCCTTTCGCCGGGTGAGATGGTGCGGCTTCGCTATGCATACATCATCCGCTGCGATGAGGTGGTGAAGGACGATCTGGGTGTGGTGTCCGAGTTGCGCTGCAGCTACTTTCCGGACTCAAAGAGCGGAGCGGACAACAGCGGTTTGAAACCCAAAGGGGTCGTTCACTGGGTGTCTGCGGCCGACGGCGTACCGGCTCGTATCATGCTCTACGACACTTTATTTCGCGTGGTCGCTCCCAAGGGAGCGGAGTTGCAGAGCGAGCTGAATACTCAATCGGCGATTGAACGCCAGGGCATCGTTGAGCCCGCCGTGGTGGCCAGTGGAGAGACCCGCTTCCAGTTTGAGCGCCAGGGTTATTTCTACAAAGACAGCAGGATCAGCGGGCTGTTCAACCGCACGGTAACGCTGCGTGACCCCTGGAAGCCACAAGCGTAAAACCGATCTGCAACCGGAGGCCTTAGAGGCTAAGCGTTATGCAACAAACAGTGACCGTGATGGAAGTGAGCCCGCGGGACGGGCTCCAGAACGAGCCGGAAGTTCTGAGTACCCAGGATAAGTTGAACCTCATTGATCGAGCGCTGGACGCGGGCTGCAAGCGCCTCGAGGTCACCAGCTTCGTGCATCCTGGCCGGGTTCCACAGATGGCCGACGCAGAAGCCGTCTGCCTGGGCCTGCCGCAGCGCGGTGACGTGGTGTATACCGGGCTGATACTCAATCGGCGCGGATACGAGCGCCTGGTGGCGACCGAGCGGCTCGATGAAGCAGGCCTGGTTGTGTCGGCCAGCGACACGTTCGGTTTGAGGAACCAGGGTCTGGATATTGCCGACAGTGTAGAAATGGCCAAATCGGTGCTGCGCGACGCGCGTGGAAGGCGGATGCGCGCCCAGGTCAGCATCGCGGTGGCCTTCGGCTGTCCGTTCGAGGGCGAGGTACCGCTGCGGCGGGTCGTGCAGATCGCCCGGGAGTTGGCCGAGCAGGCGCCTGTGGAAATAGCCCTGGCGGATACCATCGGGGTCGCCGTGCCCGGTCAGGTGCTTGAGGCTTTCGGCCAGTTACGCGAAGCATTGGGAGCTGAGATCCCTCTGCGCGCTCACTTTCACGACACGAGGAATATGGGAATAGCCAATGCCTTCGCCGCCTTGCAGGTGGGAGTGAATACGCTGGATGCCAGCATCGGCGGGATCGGCGGTTGCCCGTTTGTTCCCAACGCTACAGGGAATATCGCTACTGAGGACCTCGTGTATATGCTGGATCGAATGAAGGTCGATCATACGGTCGATCTCGATTCGCTGATTGCCGCGGCCGATTGGTTACAGGACACGCTGGGGCGGCCAGTGCCGTCCATGCTCTTGAAGGCGGGTGGGTTTCCACAACCGGAGCATTCCCGTGACCAATGAAGGCCCATTGCGGGACATCCGAGTCATCGAGTTGGGACACCTCATCGCCGGCCCGAGATCGAGCCGCCAGAGGTTGGAGCCCCGATGCTTGGCTGGGGTCAGGGATTGCCCGTGTGGTGGCCTGTCATCGCGCGCAACACGGTCCGGAACTCGGCGAGCATAACGAAGAGGCGTATACGAGGCTCTTGGGACTTTCCTCTGATCGACTGAAAACGCTGAACGCCAAAGGCATCGTCCGATGCGCCGCGCCGGTGGCGCGTATCGCGCTCAGCGGCGGCGTTTTCCGCAGAACGATTCGATCTTCGCGTGCAGGCGTCGACCTTTGGCGGTGAGCTTGATCGGCTTGCGCCGACCGGCGCCCGGTTTGGCGGTCTTCTGGCTGCCCAGCTTTAGAAGGTTGGGCGCCTCCAGCGCGTTGTATCGACCCACGCTGAGCTCAATCACCGCCTGTTGGATTTCGTTGTATTTCTGGGTTTTAGCTTTCCCCGCAAGCTCGGCCATGGATTTGCCCTGATTGTCGGCAAATTCAAGGAAGTAGCGGAGTTTTCGAATTGAGTTGATGCCCGCATTCTCGGCGGTTTCCATCAACGAAACGAAGTCTCCCATACCTTTGTTCATGCTCGAACTCCGGGAGGGATGACCCTCCATAAGGCTAATGAGTGCAATATGAAACTATCGCCCGGACTGTGCAAGTACAGCCGGTCAGTCATGGGAGCAAGGCACCGCCGTCGACGTCAACCGTGGTTCCGGTAACGAAGTCGTTGCGGATCGTGAACAGGATTCCATCTGCGACTTCCTCAGGGGTGCCTGGACGTTTTATAAGGTTGCCGGCGGTAGCCTGGGCGAGAAACTGCTCCCGAGCTTCGCCTTGCACCGGAAACATCGGGGTGTCGATAAATCCCGGCGACACCACGTTAATCCGACGTGGAACGATCTCGGTGGCAACAGCACGGCAGAACCCTTCCACCGCGTTGCCAACGCTGGATATGGCCGCGAATCCCGGTGGACACTTGCGGGCCGGAGATCCGCTGACCAGGACGATGCACCCCCGTTCCGACATGTGCGGGGTGCCCAGCCGGACGGAATTGACGTAACCCCAGAGTTTGCGGAACGATCCCTGATACCCGTCCAGGTCCATCTGCAGGAATGGTCCGGTTGCCCGTTCACCGCCGGTTGCTGCATTGACGAGTATGTCGAACGGTGCGAGTGCTTCGAAGGTCGCAGCCAACGCGTCCCGATCGAGAACGTCGATCTGGCGGATGTCGGCTTCGGGACCGAGCGCCTCCCGGGCGCTGGCGGCTTTTGCCTCGGATCTGCTCATTACGATCACCGACGCACCGGCCTGTTGCAGCTGCCTGGCGGTCGCCAGTCCGATACCCGATGTGCCGCCGAGAACAATGGCGCGTTTTCCTGCTGGATCCATGCTGATTGACTCTCCTGATTGACGCTACGTTAGATGATTTCAACGCCCCATTAAATGCGCTTTGATCAATTCCGCTCGTTTTCAGCGGAGATTGTGGCTCGTTCGTCGGACATTACCCGATGCCCGATGATGTGCTGGTCTGCCAGCAGCGCCACAATACCCTCAGCGCCAATGAGATGGGCGGCGCCTGCAAGCACAAAATAGGTGCCTTGACCGCCGAGGTAGGACCGCACTTTTTTAGCCATCCCGACATTTCGCTCTTCGAGCAGCTGTCGATTGAAGGCCTTGGCCAAAGGGGAATCTCCCCCCTGCTGGGCGAAGAGCTGGACAAACTGGTCGTCGTTGCCGGACAGCCAGGCGACGAGCATCTCGGCGAGCAGGGGCTCGATGAGGTATTCCTGGTCTAATGTGTCGGTGAGCAGCTGGATCTGAGTTTCCATGGGCTGATTGAAGAGCAGGTCGAGTTGCGATTCGATGGATTCGAGCTCGAGAATTCGACGCACACCGAGCCTGGATCGGAAATGCTGTTCCAGGCCGTAGTCGGCCCGGTAGCCCAGGGCGGTAAGACGCGCCAGCACGAGTTCGTTCATGATCACCGCCGGTTTGGCGCGGTCCATTGCCTGGGCGTTCATGCCGTAGACCAGCAGATGCTCGTTCAGCCGCTCATACAGCAATGCGGGCAGCACATTCGGGAGGGTCTGCTGTCCGGGAAGCAACGCAAAGCGTAGCGCCTGGGCCTGCCGATCGGCTGGAGAAGCACGCCCGGTGTCCACTTCGAGGACCAGATAGTCGGATTGGCCGAATGCCTCGTCGAGCTGCGGTGGCAGGGGATAGAGGCTTGGTTTCAGAACGTGAATAGATCCGGCGAGATACACCGTGGACGATTCAGATCGATAGCGCCAGAGATACAACGGATGAGGTTTGCTCGCGACCTGAGCGCGGATCCGCTGACCAGTGGTGACTGCTTCGTCGTTGAGGTGGGTGATTTCGCAACGGGTGGTGGTGCTCGAGCGGTTAGCCTCGCAATTGGCGATGGCCAGTTCGGATGCGGCGAGATCTGTAGGTTGAGAGTGTGCGACGCCGAAGACATCCGCTCCGTTGCCGGGCAATTGTGCCAGCGCCTTCCTGGCCGGCAGCATTTCGTAGGCGGGGGCTATATCGGCCGCTGCTATATCGGCTGCGGCTATGTTGGCTGCCGCGGAGGGACCAGCCAGGGCGATGACCAGCAGCCATCGCGGATGGATTCGCGAACGCCTCAAGCCTTCTGGATGTCCTGAGGTGTCTCGCCGGCTGCGACGATGGCCGATTTCACTTCTTCGAGCATCGCGTCCAGATCAGTATCTTTGGTGCCACGCATCACCAGCGACGTACCGTAGCGGTCCGCGCGCAGGAACGGATAGCTGCCGAGATCGATATCGGGGTAGCGTGCCTGGATATCGCCCAGATCGGTGGCAATCTGACTTTCCCCCAGATAGGCAACTACAGATCTGGAACGGACCACCTTTCCGCCACGTATTTTGCCCTCCAGGCTCTGCAGCATTGCCTGCATGACTCGCGGAATCCCGGCCATCACGAATACGTTGTCGATGCGAAACCCCTGAGGCCCGCCGGTCAGGTTGTCGATGAGCGTGGCGCCTCGTGGAATGCGCGCCATACGCATCCGCGCCGTCATCACCTCTTCAGGCGCGGGACGCTGTTCGATGATGGACGCGATCTCAGGCGAGATGACCAGGTCCACGCCAAACGCCCGTGCGATGCAATCCGCGGTGATATCGTCGTGGGTGGGCCCTATTCCGCCGGTGGTAAAAACGTAGTCGTATTTTGAGCGGGTTTCGTTGACCGCCGCCACCACGACATCTTCGATGTCCGGTATCACCCGCGCCTCGCGGACGCGTATGCCCCAGGCGCCTAAGGTCAACGCAATGTGATTTAGGTTGATGTCTTCGGTTCTACCCGAGAGTATTTCGTTGCCGATAATCAGCACGCACGCGGTTACGACGGTGTCGCTCATGCAGAATCCTTCGGTTCAATCCAGCAGCGGTAAGTTGGAGGCGTAAGCCGAGCGAGCGAAACCCTAACATTTTCCCTCGGCGAAGGCGGGTGCGGTTTTGGTGTCTGGCGGCGGCGCGGTGGTGCTTGCACACGCCGCAATCAACCCGCACCCGGCCCACAGAACCAGTAGTTTGACGGCGGCGCGAGCGTGCATGTACCTTCCCCCGAGCATTCGGTCAATATTCGAGCAGAGTCGATGATAACCAGATTAAGCTGCTGATATTCATGGATTTAAGAGGTGTTTACATACACGCATATAGATAGTGTGGAACGCGGTTCAGCGCTCTAAGATATTCGCCCAGAGCAACTTGAAACAAAAACGCAGGCAGTCACGCCGCGATCTTCACCTGCCCTCAAACTCAGGCGCCCGCTTTTCGGCGAAGGCGCGGCGTCCTTCTTTGTAATCCTCGCTGTCGAAACAGGCGTCGACCTGAGCGCGGACCTCGCGCAGCGCATCTTCGCGTTCGCCGCGCTCCCATGCGTTGAGTGCCGCCTTGGCGGCTTTCACGGTGAGTGGGGCGTTTCCCGCGATCCGTTCGGCGTAGGCAACGGTTTCCGCTTCGATCTCGTCGCGTGACATCACGAAATTTATAAGACCCATGGCGTGGGCCTCGGCGGCATCCATGAATCGTGCAGAGAACATGATGTCTCGGGCGTGGGAGGGGCCAACAATGCGCGCGAGCTTGGCCAGCCCCTCGTACTCGTAGCCGAGTCCGAGCTTGGCGGCCGGAATGCCGAACCGCGAATCGGGGGTCGCGATGCGGATATCGGCGCAAAGCGCCGTTGCCAGTCCGCCGCCGATGCAGTAGCCCTCCATCAGCGCGATCAGTGGTTTGTCGAAGACCGCGAGCCAGCGATTCGCGCGGCCGGCGATTTCGCCATATTCGTCTTTCTGTCGCGCGCTCGCGCGCTTTGAATCGAATTCGGAGATGTCCGCGCCGGAGATGAACGACTTCTCACCGGCGCCGCGCATGATTGCCACCCGCACGGTATCGTCGCTGGCGTAACTTTCCAGAATGTCTCCCAGGCCCTGCCACATTTCCAGCGACAGCGCGTTGTGGCGTTCGGGATGATTGAAGATGATCCAGCCAATGCCGTTGTCATCGACGTGCGCCTGCATCTTGCTTGTGGTCAGTGTTAACGCCGGTTTGTTCATGAGTTACCTGTTGCTGCTGGTGACCTTTGCTGTTTCTTAATTCGCTGCGGCGCCTTTCTTCTCAGCACCAAGCTTGATCTGCTCCGCTTGTGCCAGGATCTTGCGGGCCCGGGTGAGGTGCGGCACGTCCACCATTTTTCCTTCGAAGCTGATCGCCATTTGCCCTTCGGCCGCGGCCTGTGCGAATGCGGCGACGAGGCGGAGCGCTTCGTCTACCTCGTTCGCCGAAGGCGTGAATGCCTGGTTGACGATGTCGATCTGGTTGGGGTGGATGGTGATTTTGCCCATGTAGCCCATCCACGCGGCTTCCTGACACTCGCTCTTCAGCCCGTCAGCGTCGCTGAAGTCGACAAACACCGTGTCCAGCGGTTGCACGCCGCCAGCCGATGCGCAGAGCAGCGTCTGCGTGCGGCAATGCCGGTACAGGTCCAGGTATTTGCCGTTCGGGTCGCGGTTTCGAGGTGCGCCGATTGCGGCGGACAGATCCTCGGCGCCCCACGACAGCGCGACGACCCGCTGGCAGTCGCTGAACGTGGGGAGATTTAGAACGCCCGCAGGCGTTTCGGTGGAAACCAGGATCAGGCCGACGGCTCCGGGCGCATGCCCGTGCTCCGCCTCGAGTTCACTCAATCTCGAGTCGATGGTTTCGAGTTCCGACAGCGTGGACACTTTGGGTACCACGTAGGCATCGGGCGGATTCACCATGGTCGCGGTGAGATCGTCCAATCCCCATGGCGTGTCCAGCGGGTTCATGCGCACGGTGCGCTCCATGGGGCCGAAGTCCACGTCTCTAAGCCAGCCGGCCACCACCGCGCGGGCTTCGGCTTTTCGGTCGGGTGTAACCGCGTCTTCCAGATCCAGCACCAGACTATCGGCCTGGGTGGTAAGGGCCTTGATGAGCATCCGCTCGTTGGCACCGGGGACGAAATGCGCTGATCGCCGCAATCGATCGACGCCGGGTGAACGAGTTGCTGTGCTCATCGGGCTACCCATTGCGCATCATCATCGCGCCCCGCGTGCACGCGCAGACGATTTCTCCGCGCTGGTTGATGCCCTGGTGTTCAAAGGTCACGATGCCACGGTCGGGTTTTGAGCGACTCTCGCGCTTGGCGGTCACCACCGACTTCGCATAGAGGGTGTCACCGATGAACACCGGGTTGGGAAAGGTGACTTTTTCGAACCCGAGATTCCCCAGCGTGGTCCCCAGCGTGGTTTCTCCTACCGACAAACCCACGACCAGCCCCAGCGTAAATATGCTGTTGACCAGGATCTGGCCGTGCTGTGTGGATCGTGCGAATTCCGCGTCCAGATGAAGTGGTTGAGGGTTGAGCGTCATCGTGGTGAACAGGAGGTTGTCCGTTTCGGTGACGGTGCGTCCCGGTTGGTGCTCGAATTCCATTCCGATTTCGAGTTCTTCAAAGTATTTGCCGGCCATGGGCTGTGATCTTGCTGGTGAGCGTGGAAAGTTAACCGGCGGGCGGGAGTTTGCCAACCGTTGTCTGGTGCTACTATCGATGCGTTGAGCATTTTCGAAGATTGGGTTTATGGATTTCGAGATTACCGACGAGCAGCAGTTGATTTGCGACGCTGTGGGCAAGGTGTGTGAAGGATATCCCGACGAGTACTGGGCGCGTTGTGACAGCGAGCACGAGTTCCCCTGGGATTTCTACAATGCCATGGCCGAAGCCGGGTGGATTGGCGTGGCGATTCCCGAGGCGTATGGCGGCAGCGGGCGCGGCATAACCGAAGCAAGCCTGGTGCTCGAGACGGTCGCGGCATCGGGTGCGGCAATGAATGGCGCCAGCGCGCTGCATCTGTCCATTTTCGGCATGCATCCAGTGGTCAAGCATGGCAGCGAGGACATGAAGCAGAAATACCTGCCTCGAGTCGCCTGCGGCGATCTGCATGTCGCGTTCGGAGTGACCGAGCCCAATGCGGGTACGGATACGACTTCCATCGAGACGTTTGCGCGTCGCGATGGCGACAACTACCTGGTTCGTGGCCGCAAGGTGTGGACCACCAAGGCTCAGGACTCTGAACGCGTGCTGCTGCTGGTGCGAACCACGCCTAAAGACCAGATCGAGCGCCGCACCGATGGCCTCACGCTGCTGCTGGCAGAACTGCAGCGCGATGAGGTGAGCATCTCGCCCATCGATAAGGTCGGGCGCAACGCGGTAGCGAGTTGCGAGGTGGTTTACGACGATCTGCCGGTCTCGGTGACGGATCGCGTAGGTGAGGAGGGCAAAGGATTTCGCTATCTGCTCGATGGCTTAAATGCGGAAAGGATTTTGGTCGCCGCCGAAGCCCTGGGAATTGGCCGGGCAGCAATACGCCGGGCGGTGAACTATGCCAACGAGCGGGTGGTGTTCAACCGTCAGATCGGTCAGAACCAGGGTGTGGCGTTTCCATTGGCCGAGGCGCAGATGCGACTGGACGCTGCCGAACTGATGATCCGTAAAGCGTCATGGATGCTTGATGAAGGCATCCCGTGTGGGGCGGAGGCCAATATGGCCAAGTGGCTGGCGGCGGACGCCGGGTTTCAGGCCGCAGACCAGGCCATGCAGACCCATGGTGGCTTCGGCTATGCCAAGGAGTACCACGTGGAGCGTTACTGGCGGGAAGCGCGCATGACCCGCATCGCTCCGATATCCCAGGAGATGATCCTGAACTACGTCTCCGAGCACGTGCTGGGATTGCCACGATCTTACTAAGCGCCGCGGCTCGGGATCGCGGGTGCTTGGGCGGATGATTATGCGCGACGCGACAGTCGCTTCTTTTTGTTCTGCACGTAGTCGACAAGAATGTACTCGCCGAGATTCTCGGGGTTGGTGTAGAACACCCGCCCGCCGTTGATCCGGGCGATCTCATCCATGAACGCCTTTAAGTAGTAGCTCGAATCGAGCATGAAGGTGTTTATCGCGATACCCCGGGTGGTGCAGCGCTTCACCGCACGGAACGTGGCGCGAATGGTTTCGGGCGTTGGCGGATAGGCGAACCGCGCCTGACCGTTCTCCAGATGCGAAGTCGGCTCGCCGTCCGAAATCATGATGATCTGCTTGCTTCCGGCCTGATGTTTCGCCAGCAGCTTTTCTGCCAGCAGCAGGGCGTGTTGCATGTTGG
>JAYGEV010000096.1:0-2140 GCA_046582225.1 Pseudomonadales bacterium | reverse complement strand
GGCCGTATGACCCGCGGTTCCGACCCGATGAAGCCACAATTCGATCTTGCCACCTTGAGCGATATCACCGCGACCGCCCGTGCCCACAATCTGACCGTGGCCGCCCACTGCCATGGGACCGAAGGCATCGAACTGGCTGCCAGGGCCGGCGTGCGCACCATCGAGCACTGCTCCTGGGCGGGTCCCGAAGGCTGGGGTACGGACTTTCAGGCGGACGTTGCTCAGCTGATTCTGGATCGGGATGTGTGGGTGTCACCCACCGTCAATCGCGGCTGGCAGCGAATGCTCGACAGCAAAACCGGCGACGCACTCACCCGGATGCGCAAAGCCTATCGGCACCTGCTCGACCTGGGGGTCCCATTCGTCGCTTCCACCGATGCCGGCATTCCAGGGGTCTTCCACCACCACCTGCCGCTGGCGCTGAAGGTATTCGGTGCAATCTCTGAAATGTCTGCTGATCAAACCCTGCGCACGGCCACCTCTGCGGCGGCCAGGGCACTTGGAGTTGACCAGCTCACCGGGCGCCTGAAGGCAACTCTCGACGCAGACATTGTGCTGCTTGCGGGAAACCCTCTGGAGGATCTGGCGGCCCTGGCCGAACCGGTCGGCGTATGGGCGAGAGGTCGAATGGCACTCGATCCGCGCGCGCACTGAAGCAGCATGCCGAATCAGCCCTCTGGTTCGTCCTTACCCCAGATCGGCGGGCGTTTTTCGAGGAACGCGGCGACCCCCTCGCGATAGTCTCCCTGGCTCATCATCTCGTTGATCAATGCCTCAGAGGCATCAACCGAATCGGCGACACTGCGGTGCAGGTCCTGGTAAACCTGCCAGCGCGTCTGCGCCAGAGACTGGGGAGATACCGTTCGAATGAGTTCACGCGTGTAGTCATAGGTCGCCTCCAACACCGTATCGGCCGGAAAGACTTCGTTGACAATACCGAGTTCTTTGGCTTCCTCAGCGGTGAATACCCGGCTGGACAACAACAGCTCGTTGGCCCGGGTCAGCCCAACCATGCGCGGCAGAAGCCATGACAGACCATACTCCGCCGGAAGGTTCAGCTTGCCGTGAGCCGTTGAGAACTTTGCTCCCGCCGCCGCAAATCGCAGATCGGCGAAACAAGCCAGCGCCAGACCCACGCCCGCCGCCGGTCCGTTCATCGCCGCGATCACGAGTTTGCTCAGACCGAAGTGATAAGCGAAGCTGGCATTGAACTGAGGGCTTCGCCCATAGCCCGCGCGCGCCAGATGCTCCGGGGTACCCGGGTCATAACCGCCTTTCTTCACGTGGCCTGCCAGCGCCTGGGCATCTCCGCCGACACAAAAACCTCGGCCCTTGCCAGTAACCACAATCGCCCGCACCGAGTCGTCCGACTCAGCCTGCTGCAGGCACCACCGGTATTCCGTGTGCATCCGCCCCGTCCACGCGTTCATGCGGGCCGGCCGATTGAGCCAGATGGTGGCGATCGCGTCGGTGATGGTGAGGTCGGTGGCCTTGAGCTGCATGGACTACCCAGGGCGTTCCAGGTGAGGTCGACTACCGGACATTGATGTAGGCCTGCTCGCTGATCGCATGGTACTTACGGCTTTCCTCGAAAAAGCGTGTATACGACTCGTAGATGCGCAGCGCAAGCTCGTTCCCGGCGGCGATTTCCGCCACCACGGCGGTGGATTCCAGCTTCAGCCGCTCAAGCACGTCATCGGGCAGACGGCGCAGCTGGACCTGATGCTCCTCGACCAGGGTTTTCAGCGCCGAGGCGTTGCGGGCGGTGAACTCGCTCAACAGATCGTCGTTCATCGCTCTAATGCCAACCTGGAGCATTTTCTGGAGGTCCGCGGGCAGAGAATCAAAAGCCTCCCGGTTGACGATCGCCTCCAACGTTGCGCCGGGCTCGTGCCAACCCGGATAGTAGTAGTACCTGGCAACGCGGTGCAGCCCCAGGGCGAGGTCGTTGTATGGCCCGACCCATTCCGTGGCGTCGATTACCCCGGTCTGCATAGCGGTAAACACTTCCGATCCGGGCAGGCTGACGGGAACTCCACCGGCGCGCTGCAGGACCGCGCCGCCAAGCCCCGGTATGCGCATCTTCAAACCTTGGAGGTCGGCCACCGAGTTGATCTCGGTGTTGAACCAGCCGGCCATC
>JAYGEV010000389.1:0-10650 GCA_046582225.1 Pseudomonadales bacterium | reverse complement strand
CTCCACCGTGCTCTATCGCAGCGAGGAGCTGCACGGGTACATGGTGTTTGATTGCAGCGACTGGCCCGGTGGTCGGATGATCACCCCAACGCTGGCAGGCACCCGTCCCGGAGGGGCGATATCCGCGGCATGGGCGGTAATGAATTATCTTGGCATCGAGGGCTACCAGGCCAAGCACAAGCTGGTGACTGATGCGCGGGAAGCCATCGAGGCAGGCGTGGGGGAGCTTGGCTTTTCGGTGCTCGGGCAGCCGAAGCTGGGCATCGTTGCGTTCGGGCATCCCGACGTCGATGTGTTTGCGGTATACAGACAGATGTTTCGCAAGGGCTGGTTCACCAGCTTGACGACCCAGCCCAAGGCGCTGCATCTCATGCTGTCGCCGTTCCACGAGCAGGTCACCCGGACCTACCTGAACGATCTGAAAGTTTCCGTTGGCGAAGCCCGTGCAGAAACCGCTCCGAATGCAGTTTTCGAGGCAAGGTACAGCTGATGCGCGTTCCCGCTCGGTTTGGCCGTTTTGCCGAACGACCATAGCAGGACATCGCGCTTTTTCGCTGCTAAAGTCCACTGCAGGTCCAATCGGAATGGGGTTTCAGCATGGAAGATGTCACGACTCATCGGTTTGCGATGGATGGGAAGGACCCACGCAATGTACGCGGAGATTCTATAACCCAGGATCGCTACTACAGCCGCGAATTCATGCAGCGGGAGTGGGATCAGCTGTGGACTAAGATCTGGCACATCGCGGGACGCGAAAACCAGCTAAAAGAACCCGGGGACTACATCGTCCACGACTTCATGCATGAATCGGTATTCATCGTGATGCAGCGTGATGGGACGCTGAAGGGATTCTACAATGCGTGTGGTCACCGCGCCGCGCGACTGGTATCGGGAGATGGTGCTCAGGACAGCTTCTCCTGTGCGTACCACAACTGGAAGTGGGACCTCGATGGCGCGTTGCTGGACTGCCCGGACCGTCACGACTTCCTGCAGGGTGATCCGGTCGGCAAGGTGACGCTGGTGAAGGTTCGGGTGGATACCTGGGCTGGGCTGATCTGGTACACGATGGATTCCGAAGCACCGGCGCTGATGGACTATCTGGAGCCTGTGCCGGAACTGTACAAGAACCATCAGTTTGACAAGACCATACGCGTGCAGTGGATCAGGGTCGCGTTGGAATGCAACTGGAAGTTCTGGTCGGACAACTTCAACGAGTCCTATCACACGCGCACCGTGCACCCGCAAGTACCCGCGATCATCGATCAGGATCACTTCACCTCGCGCTACGAGATGTATCCCATGGGCCACGCGCGCATCGTTCAGATGGGTCGCCCGTCGCTGCGCGATCGAGTGCCCGAAGGCGAGCAGCATCCCTTCGATGATGCGCTGCGGGTATGGGACATCGATCCCGACTCCTATCCGGATTACGAGACCAAGGCGATGCAGGGCTGGCTCGACCTGAAGGTGGCTAAGCGCAAGCTGTGGAAGGAAAAAGGTTATCTGCACTATGAGAACCTGACCGATGAGGAACTGACCGAAAGTCCGTTCCAGACCATCTTCCCGAATATTGCGTTTGGCGCGTCAGCAGATGGATTTGGCATGTTCCGTTGGGAGCCACATGCGACCGACCCGGAGAAGTGCTACTTCGACCTGTGGTCCATGTCCTATCCGGTCGCGGGCATGGAGGACTATGTGCATCGCACCGCGAGCCGCGCGTTGCGATTCGAGGAGGCCGAGTACGATTTCCGCGAGTACGATAATGGTCAGGGGGTGCTCGATCTCTCCGACCAGGTAGTCTTCCAGGATTGGACGCTGAATGCGCCAATGCGGGCGGGCTGGCGTTCGCGTGGCTATCAGGAGCCATATCTGGCCGCTCAGGAAACTCGGGTGCGCCGATTCCACGAGGTCCTCAACGACTATCTCAACGGGACTCCTCCAGGGCGCTGACGCCGCGACGGAGGTCGTGATCAGCCGAAGTTCGGCATCACCTTGCGGGCAAACAGGTCCAGCGAATCTTTCAGTTCGTTCGGGGTGTGTAGTCCCTGGGGGATGAGCAGGTAGGCCTCCTCGATGGGTACGGCCTTTGACACAGCTTCGATGCGTT
Source organism: Pseudomonadales bacterium (assembly GCA_046582225.1). Classification (GTDB taxonomy): domain Bacteria; phylum Pseudomonadota; class Gammaproteobacteria; order Pseudomonadales; family Azotimanducaceae; genus JAYGEV01. The sequence goes on along the minus strand of JAYGEV010000389.1, from coordinate 8,546 downwards.
TGTTTAACGTATCGGGCGATCCGACCAGGACTTCCGGCATACCCTGACCAAACGGTGTCGCCCAGGTTTTCCAGAACCACTGCATGTCTTCGAACAGTTTTCTGGCTTTGGCGTCCGTTTCTGCGCAAATCGTGATTCCACCCCAACATGCCTGGTCACCCGGCTTGACGTCGTGACCGTGCAATTTGGCTTCCTGCTCCCACTCTTTCCACAACAGCTGCAGAAAATCCGTATCACCAGACAGCACGATCGGACGGCCACGGTATCTGGCCCAGAACTTTGCGGTCCTTAAGCTCGCTGAAAATCCGCCGTAGAGCGGAATCTCTTTTTGAAAGGGCTTTGGTGCGATTCCCACCTTTGACACCCGCATGTCGGCGTCTACGCCGCTGCCATAGTTTACGTAAACGGGATGTTCGTGAGGGTTGACGAAGTCGCGCGGTGGGAACTGCCAGTATTTGCCATCGTAGGAGAACGTCTCGGCATGCAGCGCCTGGACGACGATATCGACGAACTCCGCAAAATACTCCCGGTTTGTTGCATCCTCGTCGCTATTGGCGTTCCAGGGACCCACCGCCACCAACTCGGGTTTCACTTTGTAGTTTTCCACCCACCGTGCCTGATAACCACGGACCAGGCCCACCCCGAAACGCCCCCCTAACATGTGATCCAACGTGGCTATCTTCTCAGCGGTCATCAGCGGATTGTTCACCGTCGAGACAAATCCGCAGGTGAGTATTCGCATTCGCTCGGTATGCTGACCCAGCCACATCGCCATCAGGCAGGGATCGTTCGATATCTCGAATCCCTCAATCTGCAGATGGTGTTCCGGGTGGCCGAATGCGTAGTAACCAGCCTGGTCGGCGAAGCTGGCAAGCTCGCCCAACTCGGCCAGCATTCGATGGTACAGCGCCGGGTTGCGCCCTGCCATGCCGGCTTCGAGCTCCGCCCTGCGTCCGATCGTGCAGTAAACGAACAGTCCAAATTTCATGTTGCCTCGCGTGCTAACGGTTTGGAAAGACGCTCTGAGGTCGCCCGGATCAGGCGTTGGTTGAGCCGAGTCCAAGCCCGCCATCGACGACCAGCACCGCGCCGGTTGTCCACTCGGCTTGAATCAGATACGCCATGGCTTCAGCGATCTCCTCCTCAGTCCCGATCCGTCCGAGCGGGTGCATGGTGGCCATCCCCTCGATACGAGCCCGGGCATCTTCATCCGACAGCAGTCCCGCACGCTGATACATCTCGGTGGGAACCGCGCCAGGCACCACGCAGTTGACCCGGATACCCTTTTCTCCGAGCTCAGCTGCCATCACTCCGGTCAGGGCTTCGAGCGCGCCCTTGGTGGCCGCGTAAGGAGACGCGCCCGGAAACGCTCGGCGGGTGTGAATGCTGCCGAGGAATATTATCGCACCGTTGCGTCGTGCCAGTTCCGGCGTCGCAAGCCCGCTCAGCAACATGCCGGAAACGACATTGCTGTTGAAAATGTCCAGCAGTGGCTGTTCTTCGAGTTCGGTGATTTCCCCTCGATACATATTGCCAGCGTTGTTGATCAGGGCATCCAAACCGGCGCCGTGCGCAACGGCTTCATCGATCATGCGTTTTCGATCGGCATCGACGGTCACGTCGCCGACCACGGCGTGAGCCCGTTCCCCGATCTGTCGGCGTACCTCATTGAGACGATCTTCGCGGCGAGCGCTGATGGTGACCCGGGCGCCCCGTTGGGCGAAGTATCGTGCTGCCCCGGCGCCGATTCCCGAACTGCCACCAGTTATCAGGATCGACATGGCGGCAAGATCCTTCATCCGTCCTCTCCAACAAGCCAGGCCACCGCCTGCTTGAGGAACTGTGCGTGCTCGGTGCACTCCAGCGAAGTTTTGTCGTGAGCCAGCGCGGAATACAGAACCCTGCCTCTTCCCACTTCGTGGGCCCAGGATATCGGTTGCCAGTCGCCGTCGGGAACTCGACCCTCCAACAGCACCTGGCTGCCGTTTTCGATGGCCAGCGAGTGGTAGATTTCGTCGCGCAAACTAAATCCGTGCAAATTGTCCGTGGCCGGGTGCGCAGACACCGGACGGACATCCACCTGGCCAAGGGGTGGGTGAAAGGTCTCGCCCCATCGCCATGCGCCGCCGAGCAGCCTGGGAAACTCATACCAGGTATCGAAGCAGATGCTGGCCGTGTGCAGGCCGAGGATCGCTCCGCCGTCCTCGACGAATCCGTTGATCGTATCGGCGTGGGCTTCGGGAAGCTCGAAGGCCCACTCGCGCAGAAACGGTGCGTACTTTTCGTCGTTGAGCATCCGCCAGCGCAACGCATACAGCGTGAACATGTCGGCTGTTTCCAGCTCCGCTACCGCTTCGTCAACGTCCGCTGTGATTACGCTGTCGATGCCGAGTTCAGCGAGCAGTTCGGCCAGCACCGGCGCGGCTTCCTCAAACGGGTGGTAGATTCCACCGATAAGCATGACGTTGCGCATCTGCGGCGGGCTAGTCGCGGGGTACGTGCTTTAGCAGCGTGTGAATGATGCCGCCGTCCACAACCAGCTCGTGGCCATTGACGTAGGAACCGGCTTCGGAGTCGAGGAACGCCACCGCGCTGGCAACGTCCTCAGCGGTGCCCAGGCGACCCACGGGAACCGCTTGGCTACGGGTGGAGCGGACCTTGGCGTTGGCATAAATCGGTTCCGACATGCCTGCATCGATGAACCCGGGACATACGGAGTTGGCGCGGATTCGGCGATCACCCAGCTCAACGGCCAGTTGCCGCATCAGCTGCCGGACCCCGGCCTTTGCCGCGGGGTAGGCGCCTGATCCCGGCGCTGGAGTGCGATCGTTGATGGAGGTGATGCTGACGATGTGATCGCCCGCGCTCATGTGCTGAACGGTCTGGCGGGCGGCGATGTAGCAGCCGATCAGATTGACCGTGATCACGCGCACGAAATCCTCCAGGCTTTCTTCGACAACCGGCCCGAAGTGCACGATGCCAGCGTTGTTCACCAGCAGATTCGGCGGCGCTCCAAAGGCGTCCAGCGCAGCGTCGATGCTTTGCGCGTCGGTCACATCGGCCACTAGCGGCACCGCCCCTTGCAGTTCCGCAGCAACGGATTGTGCGTTTTGCGCGTTCAGATCAAGCACGCCGACGATGTACCCTGAAGCTGCCAGCTTCGCCGCGATGGACTGGCCGATACCGTGTCCTGCCCCGGTTACGAGTGCGCGCCGTTGCGTCATGAATTTTCCCATCGTATGCGAACCGGAAGCCTGCCCCAATTAGGGCGTGATGTCTCGCCATCCGGCGTTGGCGGATTGTCCGGATCGAACGTGGCGCCAAGATCGACGATAAAGTTCCGGGTCAGCAGAGTCACGGTCCCGTATTGATGTTTGTCCGGATCGGTATCTGCGCCGGGCGGGAGTCCGGCGTCGATGTCTCTGCCCAGGCAGTTGTGCACGCCGATGCCGAAGCTCAGTCCAAAGCGGTTGGCCCGCTTGTCGGTTATCTCGCGGTCTGGTCGAAATCCATCGGCATCGTCGCCGAATACCGTGGCATCTCGATTCGCAGCTGCGATGTCTACGATGAGGCGATCGGCTGGATCGACATGCAGGCCCCAGTCGAAATCCAGGGCGGCCAGGGGTTGTCGCCAGGCCACGGGGCTTGCGGGATGCAAGCGCAGGGCTTCGTGCACGGCGCGTTGCATGGCCAGCGGATCTGCCGCAAGAGTGGCATGACGTGCGGGGTCGTTGTCGATCCAGGTCAGCAGTTCCCACAACGCATGGGCAAACGCGTTGGCGGTGCTGTGTGAGCCAGCTTGCAGATAAAAAGCGATCTCTCGGGCCAGACCATCTTCGTCGAGCCGCAGCTCGGCAATGTTTGCCAGCAGCACGGTGAGCATGTCCCTGGGAAGGTTTGCTTCATCCAGCCGTCCCTGTTGATGCGCGTCGATCAGCGCCTGGCGGCGAGCGATAGACGGATTCAGAAACAGCTCCCGATACTCTTCCAGCGCCGCGCGGACTTCGGCGCGGACTTCATCGTGATTGCGTTTGGAGTGCACCAGCGTGGCGCCCTCGCCAAACGTTTCGGTAAGCCGCTGCAGTGTGGAGGTGGTCTGCGGGTCCGTGTCCGGATGGATGCCGGCGAAATCAGCCGTCAGATTCATGGAAACCGAACGGCCGAAGGCCAGCGCGTCGATCACGGGCTCCCCGCGCAAGGGGGCAAGGGTCGCCTTGAGGGTCGATGGAAATACTTCCCGCTCGTAGTACAACGCATAGTCACGTTTGAATACTTTCAGCGCGAGATGCCGCCGATCGACGTGCTTGCGTCCATGTAGCGTCAGCAGCACGCCGTTCATCACGACATCGCCCGCGTCGTAAAGGGATTGCCGCAGGTGCGGGTTGCACAGCACCTGGTGGGCCTGGCGATAATCGGTGATATGGGCTTCCATGTCGGCTTCCTTGGTCGGCGCGCGCGGTGTTCCGGTTCGACCGGCTCAGCCGAAGGTAACTGGATACGACGCCCAAAGGTCGCGAGCGGTTGTGGTGTCTTTGCGCGGTTCGGTCCCGGGAGTCGGTCGCGCTTTGTGATGCAGCAACGTTCGAACGATCATTGCGATGGTGCCGTAGTGATGCTCGTCGGGAACCGTGTCGGTTTTTGGTAGTGATCCGGCCGCAAGGTTCAGGCCCAGGCAGGTATGCATGCCGAGCCCGAATGACAATCCGTACGGTGAGGCCTTGCCGGCCAGGGATCGGTACGGATTAAAGCTGTCTGCGTCAGCGCCAAACACTTCCGGGTCGCGATTGGCGTTTTGCAGGCTGATGTTGACTTCCGTGCCGGTCTCAATATCGGTTTCGCCCAGCCGCATGGGGCACAACGAGCGGCGGGCGGCAACCGGACTCGATGGGTGCAGGCGGATAGACTCGTGGACCGCTCGTTGCACGAATACAGGATCGTCTTCGAAGCGCTGCCAGTCCTGCGGGTGCGAGTCGCACCAGGTGAATATTTCGTGCATCACGTGGCCGAGCGTGTGAATGGAGGTGTGGGCTCCGGCGAGCGCAAAGAATGCCATCTCTCGTAATCGCACGTCTTCAGCAAGCTGCACGTCGTCCTGATTGTTGAGCAACACGGTGAGCACATCGCGTGGAAGGTCCTCTTCGCTGAGTTCGCCTTCCTCAACTCGCTGCAGAAGATCAGTTCGACGCGACACAGATGGGTCGATGTAATCGGATTTGAACCGGCCCAGGGCTTCGAGGGCCGCGTGTCTGATTGCGTCCCGATCTTCGGTCGAGTGCGCAATGATGGCGGTGCGACTGAACGCGCGCAGCAGGTCGATCAGCCGGGCGGTCTCTTCGGGAGATCTGCTGGGCCGGTCGATGCCTGCAAAGTCAGCGGTGAGGTTGACCATCACCCGGTATCCAAAATCGATCACGTCCATCTCGCCGGTACCTAAGAAAGGCGCGATGGTTTCCTCCAGGGTCCGCGGGAAGACTTCGTGTTCGTAGTAGCGGAAGAAATCCCGGCGAAAAACCTGTGTTTCGATGTTACGGCGCGTGCGGTGCTCGTTGCCGTGCAGGTTCACCAGCACCTTGTTCATGATCACCGCGCCCTCATCGTAGAGCGCCTGACGCAGGTCTTTCTGCTTGAGCGCGTGATTGGCGGCGTGATAGGAATCGATGGTAATGGCGCTCATGTTTGTGCGTCCTGCCAGAGCAGCTGCTTGGTTGAATAAGCGGAGACTCTCCATCCGGGTATCGGACTTCGATCCGGCAGCGGTGGCAGCTCGAGTTCGCGGCCGTTTAAGAATACGCGCTCGATGTTGGCCTTGTTGCCGAGGATGGTGACGTCTTTAGAGGGATCACCGTTGACGACCAGCAGGTCGGCCAGGCGACCTTGTTCCACCGCACCGGTCCGGCCTTGATATCCGATCGTACGAGCGCATTCCGACGTCGCAGCGCGTAGGGCCTCGAGCGGCGTGAAACCGATGTCGCGTACGAATACCTCCATCTCGCGATAGTGCCATTCGCCGCAAGGCGTGAGTGAGAAACCAGTTTCGCTCCCGCACAACACCGGCACACCAGCGGCATAGGCGCGACGGATCATCTCCGCGCTTTCGGCGATCTCGCGGCGGAAGATATCCCGCAAACCAGGATCCGCACCCACTCGATCGCCGTAGTCAGCAAGATTCGCCTGAAAGGTGAAGGTAGGCACGATGGGTACTTTGTGCTCGATGAGGGTTTCCAGCGCCGGCTCGTCCATGAACGTGGCGTGCAGGATCATGTCAAAACCGGCGCGAACGGAATCGGCAATGGCTTTTGGATTGCGGCAGTGACCCACCACGGGAATTCCCAGTTCATGGGCGATATCACATACCAGTTTGAGTTCATCGTAGGACCACGCCTGAATCTCGCCGGTGACTTTCTGCCGTGGAATCAGCCCGGTGACGTGCACCTTGATCCAGTCGACGCCGGTTTTTGCCTGCCGGCGTACCTCCGCTACGATCTCATCGGAGTTGCCAACCACCTTGGCGTAGCCGACCCGCCCTTCGGCGGGGATCAATCGACCCGCCGTTCCGCCAACCGAGGTGAGCAACGCATTGCCCCCGGTCACCATGCGCGGTCCGGGCACGATGCCGGCTTCAATCGCGTCTCGCAGGTCTACGCCTAAATCGAACAGGCAGTCTGCGTCGAAAAATGCGGTTACCCCCGCGCGCAGCAGTTTTTGCACGTTGTGTGCCGCGATGAGCGCGGCCAGCCCTTCGCGGCGATGGAAAAACATCTCGTCGTTGGATTGAGGTTCGTCCAGGGTGACGTGGCAATGAGCGTCGATGAGCCCTGGCATCACGGTCTTACCGGCAACGTCGATCACGTGCACGTCTGTTGTGCGATCGTCGATCTCGGCACTGTTACCGACAAAGGCGATCTCATCGCCATCGATCAGCACTGAGCCGTCGAAGGGTTCGTTGCCGAGGCCATCGATGATGCGTGCGTTGTTCAGAAGCGTTTTCATGGACCCTGGTCTCTGATGGGCCGGCCGGCGCTCGCGACATTCACGGAGGCGATTGTGGCGTGAGCATGGGGCTCGCGCGCGATGCCTGCGAAGGAACTCCCCGACACGACGCGTGTCCTCTGCCGTATCCCCACTGGCCGGAAAGAGTACCCCAAAAGCCGCCCTAGGGATAAACGTCGAACAAACCCTTAAACCCATAAGGCTCGTAGGCGCCGACTACCAGCTGTTCCAGAATTCCTTTGCCGCGCAGGGTACTGCCCTCGGGCCCGGTCATCTCTGCCGCACAAATCGCCTGGATATGGAAATAGCCGGGGTCAGCTGGGGAGATGGTGTCGAGATCGTACACCTCGAATCCGGTGGCCAGTTCGCCTTTGTACTGGCCATGCCCCCAATCGGGGTGCATATAGCCGAGGCCTCGCATGTAGAAAGTCTGTTGTGAAGTCAGGCGAATACTGGTGCGGCTCCCGTTGTCGCGATTGAATTCGAGGTTGGCGGCTCGTGCAATTCGCGATCCCGATCGATAGTCCAGATGGCTCGACGTCGTGGCCATCTCCTCGGCTGGCGCGACTGAGTCATCGGCGCCGACAATGCGTCCCATGCTGTTCCACGGTTTGCCAGCTGCGTCGGCATTCAAATGGTAGAAGCTTGCGCAGTTGTCGAAATTGACCGGTGCCCACAGCCAGAAGAACTGCGGGTCTGACGCATATGGATTGACCTGGGTGTCACGATCACCCACGCCGCGAATGCCCCAGGATCGATCGCGGGTTCCCCAGGTTTCAGCCCTGGTCAGTTCGTGGCGCTCGCCATTGACCATCAGCCAGCCGTCATAGGTCCCGTTCTGGGTCAGCCGGGTGTAGTCCATGAATGTCATCGCGCCGACTCGACGCGTGAAGCGGGGTTCTTCGACTGCGGCCGTTCGGGCACTAAAGCAGATGTCCGCCTCGATGCCGTTTTCCTCATCTTTGCAGGTTACCCGCAGGACCTGCAACGGCTCGATAACCTCGACCTCAATCGGCCCGACGCGGGTGTCCAGGCGCTCCATGTGCAGAACCTTGGATGCGTGTACGTTGTACTGCTTTCCGCCAGAGATTACGCAGAACGCGGCGTCCATTATGTTCAGATGAGGGTAGACGCCGAGCGCCGCTGCAAAGAAAAGATCTCCCTCACGATGGTAGCCGTTGAAAAAGTATCGATCGTAAAAATTGCGATCGGTGCCTGAGTAGGCGATGGGTTCCGGGGTCTGGTGGATGGGATAGTCGTCGGCTTTTGTTAACATCACAGTTGATTTAAGTGGCTGGAAAGTCAGGTTACCGGTGGAATGGGAGCGCTACAAGCAGCTGTGCGATCGACCTGATGTGGTCTCCAGGTGGATGCTGGAGCAGACGCTGGAACTGGTGGCTGGTCACAAAGTTGCCGCGGCTCTACGCGATGCAATCGCCTCAGAACCGCTGTCCAAGCCATCGGATCATCGTGGCGGCGAAGCGACGAATATGTACCTGCTCAACCTTGCGCCGGCGCAGCGCGACGACATTGTGCGGCTGGTTCGAGCCGCGCGA
>JAYGEV010000063.1:0-7357 GCA_046582225.1 Pseudomonadales bacterium | reverse complement strand
TCCACATTATGTTGCCGGATGCACGCCCCGGCGCGCCGCCAGCCAGCGTCAGTCCCGCGCCCGTCAGACTGAGTCCGCCCGAGATCGATATGTCATATGGTGCCAGAAATCGATTTACCAGGTCAGCCGACACCGTACCTGACACCCGCACCGCAAATGTGCGGCTAATTCCCAAACTTGCCAACCCGGTTATTGTGTGACCTGGGTCCACAAGATCGAAATCGAAGCTCAACTCGCCTGACAGAACCTTGCTTGGGCGTAAATCCCAATCGAGCGCCCCCAGAGGTTGTTCCTGTAGCAGTATTTGACCCCGGCCGTGCCAGATCGTGCCCGTTGGATCGGTCAGCGTTACGCCGTTGATCTGATTGAATGCGATACGCATCAATCCGGCAGGCGCGAACGCAACCGAGAAACCTAAAAACAACAAAACGCCCCACAGAATCGTTCTGCGCATGCGTCAGATTAACAACTGGACGAGGATTTCTTGATAGACGTCAGCCAGTGGCTGCAGATCGGCCACCGCGATCCGTTCGTTGACCTTGTGAATCGTTGCGTTTATGGGCCCGAGTTCCACCACCTCACAGCCGCTTGGGGCAATGAAACGGCCATCTGATGTGCCGCCGGATGTGGATGCCTCAGACTCGATGCCGAGCACCTGGCCGATCGCCCGGGTCACCGCGCGGGTGAGATTGCCTGCCGGCGTCAGAAATGGCTGCCCCGACAGTGACCACTCCAGTTCATAGGTGAATCCCTCACCCGTAAGCCGACGGTCGAGGATTTCGACAACCTGCCGCTGCAGGCTCTCGGAGGTGTGTTCCGTGTTGAAGCGCAGGTTAAACCCGGCGCTCAGAACGCCGGGAATGACGTTTGTTGCGCCGGTGCCCGCCTGCACCTCGGAAATCTGTAAACCCGTGGCGGGGAAGGCATCGTTGCCGTCGTCCCAATGAGTCTGCGTGAGTTCAACAAGCGCCGGCCCAAACGCATGCACCGGGTTTCTTGCCAGATCCGGATATGCCACGTGCCCCTGGCTGCCGATAACCGTCAGATGGGCGTTTACTGAGCCGCGCCTCCCAACCCTGATGGTGTCCCCGAGTTCGACGCTCGAAGAGGGTTCGCCGACCACGCAGTAGTCCAATACCACGTCATTCCGGGCCAGGTGCTGCATCACCTCGCGCGTTCCATGCACGGCGTCGCCTTCTTCGTCGCTGGTGATGAGGTAGCCGATGCGGCCTGGATGACCCGGATGACCGGCAAGGAACTGTTCGGTCGCCACGATCATTGCAGCCAGACTTGATTTCATGTCTGCCGCACCGCGCCCGTACAGATACCCGTCGTTCAGCGTTGGTTCGAATGGGGGGCTGGACCAGGCGTCCAGTGGTCCCGGGGGAACGACATCGGTATGACCGGCAAACACCACGAGTGGGCCGTCAGCGCCGCGAACCGCCCACAGGTTGCTGACCGCGCCATATCTCAGCGAATCCACAACGAAACCCATCTGCCGCAGTCGATCGCCCAGAAGCTCCTGACAGCCGGCGTCGTGGGGAGTCACGCTGGCGCGACGAATCAGTTCGCAGGCGAGTTCCAGGACTGGATTTTGGTTGCCGTCGCTCAACACTGGGGAAGATCCGTTTAGTTGTGAGCGTGCAGCTGGTCGTTCAGCTCGATGGCTTTGCGGTTGCTGCGACACTCGATGCGTCCGGTCAATCCGTTGCGGATGAACAACAGGTCCGACCCGCCGGCAAGCTCCCGTGCTTTGACGTTTTTCACCAGTTCACCGGACTCATCGAGGAGGCCCAACGGGGTACCCGCGGTGATATATAGTCCTGCCTCGATTGTGCAACGGTCACCCAACGGGATCCCTGTTCCGGCGTTGGCGCCCACCAGACAGTGCTCGCCAATGGAGATGGTTATCTGACCGCCGCCCGAAAGCGTTCCCATGGTGCTCGAACTGCCGCCGAGGTCCGAGTGCGCACCCACAACCACGCCCTGGGAAATTCGACCTTCCACCATATTTGGACCGAGCGCGCCGGCGTTGAAATTGACCTGCCCTTCGTGCATCACGGTGGTACCTTCACCGAGATACGCTCCCAACCGGATGCGACTGGCGTCTGCGATGCGCACTCCGCTTGGGATCACGTAGTTGGTCATTCGCGGAAACTTGTCGATTGCAAAAACCTCGATATGGCTGCCGCCGATTCGGGCATTGAGCTGCGCGCGGACGAGTTCAATCGGGTCCAGGGGCCCCTGATCGGTCCACGCCACATTAGGCAGATGCTCAAAGATTCCGTCGAGATTGAGGGAATTCGGCACGGCGAGTCGGTGCGAGAGCAGATGCAGCTTAAGATACGCCTCTGCGGTGGACTGGATTGCGGTGTCGTCATCGAGCAGGATGGCGGTCAGCGGAGCATCAGCTTCGGCGAGTATCTGCAGCAGTTCCGTTTGATGTTGATCATCAATGCTGGCGCCAAGCTTCACAGCGAGGGTTGGGTCAACCTCGGTGGCTCCGGCACCGAAAATTGCAGCAATGGCAGCGCTCAGCTGCGCATCCGGTCTCTTGATCGGGGCTGGGAAAAAGAAGTCCAGAGGGTTGCCGCGAGCGTTGCGATGTGCGGGTCCGATCGCGAAAGCAAATACTTCCGACATGTGCGGTATCCTCTCGAGCAGTCCGCTTCAAAACGGGCCGGCTAAGCTACCACAACGTGCGCGTGGGCGTTAGCGGCTACCGACCCAGTCAACCATTCTCTGGGCGGCGGTAATGCAGTCCTGTTGGGGTGCGACCCAGGCTACCCGGATGTGGTTCTGGCCTGGATTTGCGGGGCCGACCGAGCGTCCGAGGAAGGAACCTGGCAGCACGGTAATATTGCAATCGGCGTACAGCGCCCGGGCAAATATCTCGTCGTCGGTGCCGACATGCAGCCAGTGGTAAAACCCTCCGTCGGGCGCTTCGAATTCGAATTGTGTATGCAGAATCGGTGTCACGGCATCGAATTTTTTTTGATAGGCAGCCCGATTGGCCACGACGTGGTCTTCGTCCAGCCAGGCCGCCGTGCTTGCCCGTTGGGTATGCGCCGGCAATGCACAGCCCTGGTAGGTGCGATACTTGAAATATTCACCGAGCACTGCGGCGTCACCGGCGACGAATCCCGAGCGCAGGCCCGGCAGGTTGGACCGTTTTGACAAGCTGTGGAACACTACGCAGTGGTTGAAATCCGTTCGCCCGACGCGCCCGGCAGCTTGCAACAGACCAACGGGGGGATCGCCGTCACAGGGGTAGATTTCTGAATAACACTCGTCCGCCGCCAGCACGAAGTCGAAACGCTCCGCGCGTTCAATCAGCCATGCGATGGTTTCGGCGCTCAACGTTCGCCCGGTCGGATTGCCGGGCGAACATAGATAAAGGATCTCGCAGCGCTCCCATATTGACTCAGGAATACGCTCGTAATCGGGCCGGTACTGGTTTTCACGTTCGCAATTCACATAGTAAGGCGTGGCGTTGCCGAGCAGTGCCGCGCCTTCGTAAATCTGGTAGAACGGGTTGGGAAGAATGGCGATCGCCTCGGGCTTGCCGCTCAACACCGCCTGACCGAACGAGAACAGCGCTTCCCGGGTGCCGGCCACCGGGAGCACTTGGGTTTCTGGATCCACGATCGCTTCAAAACGCCCCGCGATCCACCGCGCAATAGCTTCTCTTAACGCGAACTGGCCTCGGGTTGCAGGATAGGTGGAGAGATCCGCCTCCAGCTGGGCGGAGTCGCTGAGCATTTCGACGATGAATGCGGGTGGTCGATGTTTAGGTTCGCCGATCGACAACGATACGTGCTCGAAGGTTGGATTCCCCGACACGCCGCGTTTCATAGCCGCGATTCGCTCGAAGGGATACCGATGCAGTTTGTTAATGTTGGGGTTCATGCTTCAAAGTTCGACGGCAATCTGTCGATCCAGGCGCTGTCGAATGGTGTTCTCAAGCAGGTAGATGGCCTCCGGGTCAGTGATGGGATTGCCATTGCCCCCGACAATGTCAAAAACGTCTTCCACCCGCTCGCCCAGGGTTGCGATTCGCGCGCTCAGCACGGCCAGATTCAGTTCTGCAAACAGCAGACCGATAGTGGCCAGCAACCCGGGTCGATCCGACGCGATGATTGTGAGTTCCGAATGCTTGGAGCCAAACGCCGTGGAGAGTTTGACGTCGGTCGGGCGCGTGAACTGGCGCAGCTGACGGCGCAACTGCCTGCGAGCGCCCTGGGAGACGTTTTCCGGGTTCTTCAGTCGTGTTGCCAGATGCGTTACGAGCCGCGCGCGACGATCCGGGTCCCGGGGCAGAGGCAGGCCGTTTTCGTCTAGAACGACGTAGGTGTTCAGACACAAGCCGTCGGCAGACGTGTGAATGTTCGCATCAAAAACCGATAATTCGAGCTGGCTTAGCGCGATCACGCTGGCTGCAAACAGATTCGGCTGGTCTTTGGTATACAGCACGATTTCTGTCGCGCCTTCCGCGGAACCCTGACCTTTGAGATCCAGCAACGACACCATTGGACCGTCGTCCACGTTGTGTGCCTGCAGCAGCAGAGTAACTTCGGCGACCTGTCGAGGCGTGTGGCGCAGAAAGAATTCGTCGCTGGGGATTTTCCACAGCCGCTCGACCTCTTCGGGCTCTACCCCGCGGGTTTCCAGCTTGTCGATCGCGCTCTCCTTACAGGCACGCACGCTCGTCTGTTTGTCGATGGGCGATTCGAGGCCTCGGCGCAGGGCCTTGCGGGTCTCACCATAAAGCTGGCGCAGAAGGGTCGCGCGCCAGTTGTTCCAGAGCGTTGGATTGGTTGCATTGATGTCCGCAACAGTCAGTGCATAGAGGTAGTCCAGGCGCATTTCCGATTTCACGACCGATGCAAATTCGTGAATGACTTCGGGATCGTAGATGTCCTTGCGCTGGGCGGTGGCCGACATCAACAGATGCTGAGTAACCAGCCATGCGACGAGTTCGGTGTCGTCATCGTTCAGGCCGTGGCGCCGGCAGAAGGTTGCAGCATCTGTAGCGCCAAGTGTGGAATGATCGCCGCCGCGGCCCTTGCCGAGGTCGTGGTAAAGGCCCGCGACATACAACAGTTCGATCTTGGGAATGTTCTTCACGCAGTGGCAGGCGACCGGAAAGTGTTCTTCGCTGGCGCGATAGTGAAAGCGCCGCATGTGGCGGATCACCATCATGGTGTGGGCATCGACGGTGTAGATATGGAACAGATCATGTTGCATCTGGCCCACGATCTCGCCGTACTCAGGCAGATATCGGGCCAGCACTCCGTAACGGCGCATGCGGGTCAGCTGGGAAACGAGCGTGTAGGGAGCCCTCAACAAATCCATGAACAGCTTGTTGTTGGCCGGATCGCTGCGAAAGTCATCGTCGATCAGCGAAAGGTGGTTGCGGATGAGCCTGATGGTTTGAGCGCGGACTCCTGATATGTCACGCCGATTCGCCATGATGACGAATATCTCGAGCATCGCGCTCGGTGTTCGTGCGAACACCTCCTCGTCGCAGACCTCGATGTAGTTGTTGTGGATCCGGAACCGCTCGTTGATGGGCTCGATCCTGGGCCGTTCGTTGCTGCGAAGGATTGCCTCATCGAAGTGTTGCAGCAGAATGTCGTTAACCTCGCGCAGCTCCAGGACGTGACGGTAGTAGAGGTGCATGAAGCGTTCCACGCCGAGCCGGGCGCCGGTATCGGCAAATCCCAGTTTCTGGGCCAGCGCTCGTTGATGCTCGAATTGCAGATGGTCTTCTTTTCGATCGATTAACAGGTGCAGACCGAAGCGAACCCACCACAGGTAGCGCCGTCCTTCGTCGAGCCACTCGCGTTCCTGCGCGGTGAGCATGCCCAGGCGCTGCAGTTCGGCCAGGTCGGTGGTGCCAAACTTACGTTGGCATACCCACATGGCTGTCTGAAGATCCCGCAATCCGCCCGGAGAGGCCTTGACGTTCGGTTCGAGACCGTATTCCACGTTATCGTAGTGACGATGGCGCTGTTCCTGCTCGTCACGCTTGGCTTTGAAGAAGGTATCGGCTGGCCAGAGGCGGGGTGACGAAAGGATTTTGTCGACCTGGCCGCGCAGATTCTCGGACCCGAGGAGAAACCGTCGCTCAAAGATTGCCGTTGCCACGGTGATGTCCCGCTGCGCTTCGCCCTTACACTCGCGCACCTTGCGCACGCTGTGGCCGATCTTGAGATTCAGATCATACAGCGTGTTGAGAAACCGGCTGATGGCCTCACGGTGCGTAGTGGGCTGGCGCGCGACGATGAGCAGATCGATGTCGGAATGAGGGAATTGCTCGCAGCGCCCGTACCCGCCGACCGCGAAGATGGCTAGCTCGCGCTTGGCCTTGGGAGTCATGTGGCGATCCCATACATCCTCGACCAGCGTATCGAAGAACGCCGAGCGCTCCGCAATCAGCACATCGACGTTGGCCCGGTCCCAGTAGCGGCGAGCGGCATCCGCGTTGTGTGCTGCCAGCCGCGATTTGAGCTCTTCGACGAACGGGTCAGCGCTGCCGCCGATTCGCCTTGCGCGCTCGGATTTCAACGCGTCAGTCGCCAAACGATTCTTCAGCGCGTCTGGTAAGCACCTCGGCGCCGGTGGCCGTTACCATGATGGTGTGTTCCCACTGTGCGGAGAGTTTGTGATCTTTGGTCACTACGGTCCACTGATCGGGGAGAATTTTGATGTGGCGTTTGCCAACGTTGATCATCGGTTCGATGGTGAAAGTCATGCCTTCCTCAAGGGCCAGGCCACTGCGGGGGCGCCCGTAGTGCACGACCTGGGGTTCATCGTGAAAGACCCGGCCGATTCCGTGGCCGCAGAATTCGCGCACCACCGAGAAATTGTGAGCCTCTGCGTGAAGCTGAATAGCGTGTCCGATGTCACCGAGAGTGACGCCCGCGCGGACAACTTCGATGCCGCGGTAGAGGCACTCCTGGGTGATGCGCACCAGGCGTTCGGCCATCACGCTGGGCTTGCCGACCATGAACATCTTGCTGGTATCGCCATGGAATCCGTCCTTTATCACGGTGATGTCGATATTGACGATATCGCCGTTCTTCAGCGTTTTCGCCTCCGTCGGGATACCGTGGCAGACCACGTGATTGACCGAGGTGCAGATCGATTTGGGAAACGCCGGCTGGCCGGGCCCGTTGCTGTAGTTCAGCGGTGCAGGCACGCAGTCAATCGTGCCTGTTATGTAGTCGTGACAGATCTGATCCAGAATCTGAGTGGTGACACCGGGTTTGACGTGGTCCCCAATCATTTCCAGCACGCCCGCGGCCAGACTCCCGGCAGTCCGCATGCTGGCGATCTCGTCCTCGTTTTCGAC
>JAYGEV010000573.1:0-2862 GCA_046582225.1 Pseudomonadales bacterium | reverse complement strand
CCACCGCGCTGCAGGGGTCGAACTGCTCGACGAACGTCGCACGCTGGGAGGCTGCGCCACCGGCGAAGCAAAAATTACCGGCGGCTACCGACTCCCTGCCAGGTACGTCATCCACACAGTCGGGCCGGTGTGGCAGGGCGGTTTGAGCGAGCACATCCTGCTGGAATCGTGTTACCAATCAACGTTGAAGCTCGCGGAGGCCAACGGGCTTAACAGCATCGCTTTCCCGGCGATCAGCACCGGCGTGTTTGGCTATCCCCTTGCTGCGGCTGCGCGGATCGCGGTAGATACGGTCGTCACGTTCCGGGCAACCAGCCTGAACCTGGTCCGCTTCGTCTGCTTTGATGCCCCAACTGCCAAGATCTATCGCGCTCTGGTGAGCCGATCCGCCGACATCCACGACGAACGCAGGCGCTAGGTCCGCCCCGCTAACCCGCTGAGTAGCGTTGCTGCAACGCCCGATAAAGTTCATCGGGCACAGCTTCAGTGCGACAATCGAGCTCGCGCAGCACTTCTATCAGATGCTCATTGTCCTCGCGCCCCTGCCACAGCTTCCGGTACTCACCGGTTTTATAGCCATGGTCCTGCCGGAAGTTGTTCAGCACATTTTTGCCGACGTAAAGTTCGAACAACTCCGTCAACGACATGGGCAGGGCTTCGAGAACCGCGGCAAACGGTTCTATCGTAAATGCGCGCTGTGCCAGGGTGATCTCGGCCAGGGTCTCCACGGCGAGACGAAATGCATCGGCATCCGGCTCGGAAGGCGTGGATGCAGCCAACAAACGTGGTACCGCGTTCTCCAGTTCATCTGCGCGAATCAGATCGCTCAATCCGAAATGCCAGATGTCCACGATCTCAAGCTTTACCTGATCCAGGTCGGGCGTCTGTTTTTTCCACCACTTCCAGCCGAAGTGATCCAACAGCTCAGCACATTCAACCCACACTGCCCGATAGTACTCGTACCCCTGAGTCAGCCAGTCGGGATGCACGTGCTTGTTGTGGCTGTCCTGCATCGCGGCCATGGTCTCGATCATCGAGATTGCGCGCGCTTTTTCCATCTCTCGAACTTCGATCCAGTTTACGAAAGGCCGTGAATTATGGGGTATTCTTCGTGGCATGGCCAAAAACCCAACAACGGCGATGGTGATGCATCCCGTCGTTCGCGACGAACTGGTGCGAGACGATCACCTCGAGCGGTTGGATCGGTCGGTGACGATGATCCACCACAGGCCGTTCCGCGAGCTGGATGAGATTGGCGAACATCTGCCTCTGATCGAAGTCCTGATCACAAGCTGGGGATGCCCGCGCATCGACGCGGAATCCATCGAGCGGATGCCGCGATTGAAGCTGATCGCGCACCTGGCCGGCAGCGTGAAAGGCTTTCTGGACGACAGCGTGTGGCGGCGCGGAATTCTGGTTACCAACGCGGTAGCCGCCAACGCGGTACCGGTTGCCGAGTACACCCTGGCGGCAATTCTGTTCGCCAACAAGCGGGTGTTTCAGCTCAACGACTTTTACCGCAAGCACCACGAGAACCGTGCGCCGTGGAACAAAGAAGCGCCTGGCGTTGGCAACTACGGGAAGACCATCGGGATCGTCGGCGCGTCTCACGTTGGACGACTGGTGATCGATCACCTGAGGCGATTTGATTTTAAAGTGCTGCTCTACGATCCGTATGTAACTCCCCTGGCAACACGCGACATGGGCGCAAACAAGGTGGGTCTGTCGGAACTGCTGTCGCAATCCGATGTGGTCAGCCTGCATGCCCCGCTGCTCAGCGACACCAGACTGATGATCGGTGCGCGCGAACTGTCGTTGATCAAGGACGGAGCCATATTGATCAACACCGCCCGGGGGGCGCTAATCGATCACGCCGCTTTGGAAAACGAGCTGTGCAGCGGTCGTTTGAGTGCAGTGCTCGATACCACCGAGCCGGAGGTGCTTCCCGAGAAATCGCCCCTGTACGATCTGCCAAACGTGTTCCTCACACCACACATCGCAGGCTCGCTGGGCAACGAAACCCAGCGCCTGGCCGACTATATCGTCGACGAAGTTGAGCGCTACAGCAACGGTTCAGCACTAAGGCATCTGGTTCGGCGCGAGCATCTCGCTCGGTTGGCGTAGCAGCGCATGCGGGCATTCGCGCTCGCGCCTACTCTCGGTTATGTTGTCGCTTTCACCGAGCCAGGTTCCAGCAGCCTGGGGAACGCTCATGGACCTATCCTACGGCCCCGAATACGAACAGTTTCGGGACGAGGTCAAAAACTTTCTCGACACACGCGCGGATGATGTGCCACGCGGTGGGGGCCAGCGCGCGCCGAAGGTGCGTGCCTGGCAGCGGACCCTGATCGAACACGGCTATGCGGCCAGAACCATTCCCGAAGCCTATGGTGGATATGGTGCGGACCCGGACATTCTGAAGTCACGCATCATCGCCGAGGAATTCGCGCTTGCCCGGATAAGCCAGGGCATGGGTGGCGTGGGAATTTCGATGCTGGTGCCGACGCTGCTGGAGATGGGCAGCGAAGATCAGAAGCGCGAGTTTATTTCGCCTACCCTGCACGGCGAGATGATCTGGTGCCAGGGGTACTCCGAACCAGGCGCTGGCAGCGATCTGGCAAGCCTGCGCACCAGCGCGGTGCTCGATGGCGACGAATGGGTCATCAACGGCCAGAAGATCTGGACCAGCGGCGCGCACATCGCTGACTGGATGTTCTGCCTGGTGCGGACCGAACCCGACGCACCAAAACACCAGGGCATCAGTTTTCTTCTACTTCGTATGGACACCCCCGGCATCGAGGTTCGGCCGCTGGTGGACATGACCGGCGTGGCCAATTTCAACGAGACATTCTTCGCCGACGT
>JAYGEV010000438.1:0-3902 GCA_046582225.1 Pseudomonadales bacterium | reverse complement strand
GAGGCGCCAAAGTCGTGGTCAATGATCTGGGCGGCTCCGGCGACGGACGAGGCGCCAGCGATATGGCCGACGTGGTCGTGGAAGAAATCCGTTCAGCGGGCGGGACCGCGATCGCAAACAAAGCCTCGGTATCCACCCGTGAAGGCGCCCAATCAATCATCGACGATGCTGTGGATGCGTTCGGGACCATCGACATCCTGGTGAACAATGCCGGCATCCTGCGCGATAAGAGTTTCAAGAAGATGGCCCTGGACGACTGGGACATTGTCATGAACGTACATATCAACGGAACAGCGTACGTTACTCACGCTGCCTGGCCGATCATGTACGAAAAAAACTACGGCCGAATCGTGCTGACCAGTTCGGTATCCGGAATCTTCGGTAACTTCGGACAGGCGAACTATGGTGCGGCAAAGATGGCCATGCTCGGGCTCATGAACGTGTTGTCTATCGAAGGCGTCTCCAAGAATGTCCGCGTCAACACGCTGGCCCCCGCCGCTGCAACGCGTTTGATCAATACCATTCCAGGGCGCGACGTAGACCTGGACAATCCGGATCCAAACAGCCATCCGAAGCTGGTCACCCCTGCGGTGCTGCTGATGTGCAGCGATGACGCGCCCACCGGGAAGATCATTCAGGCGGGCAACGGTCGCTTTTCCACGTGTGCAATCTTCAACAACGAAGACGTTGAACTTGGTCCGGACGTGACCTACGAGGATCTGCTGGAGCAAAAAGAACAGCTCCTCGACATGAGCGCGGCAAACGAGGGCTGGTCCTGGCGACGCAGGCAGATGTCCAACGACGATTAACCAAGCTCCCGGCCGGCAATATCATCGCTAGGCTTCCAACTCAATGCCCAGCGACGCGATGGCTTGCTCACGCAGCTGTCGCTTGAAGATTTTGCCCGATGCGATTCGTGGCAGTGGATCTGCAGATATCTGGATATAGCGCGGGATTTTGAACCTGGCGACATGCTCGACCAGAAACTCGCGCAATTCATCCTCCAGCAATGTGCCACCGGCACAGATCGTGGCACCCACCTCCTCTCCGACCCGCTCGTCGGGCACGGAGTACACGGCCGCTTCGAGCACCTCGGGGTGAATCAGCAGCGCGGCTTC
The DNA here is from genome assembly GCA_046582225.1 of Pseudomonadales bacterium. GTDB lineage: Bacteria > Pseudomonadota > Gammaproteobacteria > Pseudomonadales > Azotimanducaceae > JAYGEV01. The sequence goes on along the minus strand of JAYGEV010000438.1, from coordinate 2,784 downwards.
AACTTCGCCGCAGCCGATATTCTCACCGCCTCGAATGATCAGATCTTTGATCCGGTCGACGACGAACAGGAATCCCTCATCATCCAGATAAGCAACATCGCCGGTGCGAAACCAGCCATCAACGAATGATTCCGCGTTGGCCTGCGGCCTGTTCCAGTAGCCGCGAAACATCGAGGTACCGCGGATCATCAGTTCGCCGCGCTGGCCTGCAGGCACCGTCTGGCCATCTTCGCCAACCACTTTGAGATCCAGCACCGCCGAGCACTGGCCGGAGCTGGCCGGCCGGTCCAGATAAGCGGCGCCACCAATTCCGGTTCCGATAGCGTTGGTTTCGGTCATGCCCCAGCCGGTGTTCGGTAACGCGGTGTCGAACGATTCGCCGATGTCTTTGACCTGCCGCGGCGCGCGCGGAGCACCCCCGCCACCCACGGTGAGCAACGACGTGAGATCGTGGCGCGTTCGCCTGGCCACTACTACCAGGTCGCCGGTCATTGCCGGCGGTGCGATGAACGAGGTGACGTGCTCACGTTCGATCAGTTCTGCGGCCAGATCCGGGTCCCACTTGTACATCGAAACGATCTTGCGCTGGGTGCGGTAGGACATGAGGTAGATCGCGTGTGAGCCGGTTGCGTGAAACAGCGGAACTGCCAGCAAGGCTGCAGGTTGATGGACCGGTTCCGGCGCAGCGACACCTTGGACCAACGCTGCGCATTGACCATCCAGTTCCCAGGACATCAAAGCGGTGACCAGATTTCGATGAGTCGACACCACTCCCTTGGGATGGCCGGTGGAGCCCGAGGTGAAGAAAATCGTTGCATCATCTTCCGGGGCAATATCCACCTCCGGCATTTTCACGGTGTCGCTACTGGACGACAGATTCGCGACGAGTTCGTCCAGCACGGCAATGCCATCGTTCGTCCGCGTCGGGCGGACCGCGATAACCCCCAGTTCCGGGCTGACGGGACAACCCTCGAGCCGGTCAAGACGCTCCTGATCCGCAAAAAGTACCTTTGCTCCGCAATCGGCAAGCCCGTACTCAAGCTCGTCAGACTGCCATAACGCGTTCATCGACACGGCAATGGCACCGATCGAGGTCGCCGCTGCAAACGTCAGAATCCATTCCGGGTAGTTGCGCATCGAGATCGCAACTCGATCTCCTTTGCCCACGCCGTACTCGTTCACGAGGACTGTCGCGATCTGGTTGGCACGCCGATGGACCTCAGAAAAACTCAATCGCTCTTCGGCATAAACGATGAACGTTGCATCGCTGGCCGTCTCCACATACAGCTCGCGGAGCGAGCGCGGGGCGTTCTTGAACACGCGCAACGTCGCATCGTTGATCACGAGCGCTTCGAGTTCGTAGGTCTGGTCCGGGGCGGTTAGCGTTGCGATAGCTTGCGCGCGCGTGACGTTGCTCACAGGTGCTGCCTCGATTTGTTGTTATCCGGCCCGTGTGGGCGCCATCACGACCTGGCCGATGATGTGGCTCGCTTCACATTTTCACACCGGATGCAATCCTAATATAACGATTCTGCCCGGGAAAACGTGGCTCCCCAAGAAGGTATCGACTCATGCGCATCATCATTATCGGCTTGCTCCTGTGCAGCTACGCTACGGCTTCCGATCAACGCGCGGACAGCTACCTCAAGCAGCTGGAAACTCAACGAACCCATGCGGTTGCACAATCGTGTCGTGCGTCGCTACCGGCCAACCTGGCAGAAAAGGCCTATTACAAGGCCGATGGCATGCTGCTCGAGGCACGCGACTACTGCATGTTTCTGGCAATTCAGTATGTTCGCCAGTATCCCAGCACACCCGCATCGATGCTCACCGCGGAGAACACCACCTTAGACCCCGCCCGATAAGCCGGGCCCGGCAATTTCTCGCTCATCGGTCGCCTGGCGCGGCCGTCTATTGCATTAGAGCCCGGTTCCCCCATCATCGGATCTTCTGATTCTGCTTCCGGGAACGCCCAGGCATGACAGGAACCACAGATTACGACGTGATTGTCGTCGGTGGCGGTGGCGCGGGCATGTCTGCGGCCATCGAAGCCCACGGTGCCGGCGCGAAGGTGGCGCTGCTGGAAGCCGATGAAAAACTCGGTGGCTCTACCGCGCTTTCAGGCGGGGTCTACTACGCTGCGGGAACCAGCGTGCAGCGCGCCGCCGGAATCCAGAATGACAGTGCGGCGGACATGTTCGAGTACTACATGACCATCAATCAGTATCGGGTGGAAGCCTCTCTTGCGCGCACGCTCAGCGATCATGCCGCCGAGGGGCTCGAATGGTTGATATCCCTGGGCGTCGATTTCGCGGTACGGGCTCTTTACAGCTCAGGTGTTGAGAGCGTTGCGCGCGGACACGCTGCGACCGGCATGGGTGCGGCGATCGGCGCTGCGCTGGATCGGGAAGTGAGCAAGCGCAACATCGACGTAGCGCTGCAAACGCGGGTCGAACATCTCAACGTCGAGGACGGCCGGGTACGCGGCGTGCGCCTGGGCGATCAAGACATACACGGCCCGGCGGTGGTGATCGCCTGCGGCGGGTTCGGCGCCAACGCCTACCTGCTCAACAAACACTATCCCGAAGCCGCCGCCCATGGCGACTGGAGCTGGTACATCGGCAACGCCCACTGCGTTGGCGACGGCCTGAAACTGGGAGAATCCGCCGGGGCCGATATCGTCGGCCACAATCGTGGTTTGCTGCTGACCACGCCAAACTTCAAAAAGGAGCTGGAGGTCTACGTACCAGGCTGGCTGGTCTATGTAAACCGTGAAGGCCGACG
>JAYGEV010000393.1:0-2578 GCA_046582225.1 Pseudomonadales bacterium | reverse complement strand
CCGAACATCAGACCCTGGTCGCCGGCGCCCTGCTCGCGCTCGGAGGTTGCGTCAACGCCCATGGCGATGTCTGAGGATTGCACGCCAAGTGCGTTCATGACGGTGCAATCCCACGGGTCGAAGCCGTCATCGTGACTGTTGTAACCGATGTCGGAAATCACCTGTCGGACCAGGCGGTCGACATCCACCCAGGCTTCCGTACGAATCTCACCTGCCAGCACCACCAGGCTGTTCTTGACCAGCGTCTCGCAGGCGACCCTGGACTCGGGATCCTGCTTCAACATCGCGTCCAGCACAGCGTCTGAGATCTGGTCAGCCATCTTGTCGGGATGTCCTTCGCCGACGGATTCTGAGGTGAAAATGTCGTATTCGTTCATACAGGGTCCTTAGTGACGCTCTCGGAAACCGCCATGGCTTCGAGTTGGGAACGGCACAACGTAACTTACCATAGCCGACCACCAGTGACTTGCTCCGCAATGTAATTGCGTCCACCAGGTCGAGCGGCGACAATAGCGCTTGGCTGGCGGCAGCTTCGCCGCAAGCTCTGCAAACCTCTGAGTCGATTCGCAAGCGCGCCGTTCGGCGCGCTCCGCGGATTGTTGATTTTCCACCCACCGTTCAGGAGATACATGCCATCCAGGACTGATAGGGCAAACGCGATACGAGCGCTTGCGATGGACGCGGTGCAGGCCGCCAACTCCGGCCATCCTGGCGCGCCGATGGGCCTGGCCGATGTGGCCGAGGTGCTCTGGCGGGAAGTGCTCCTGCACAATCCGGGTGACCCCGCGTGGGCGAACCGGGATCGGTTCGTGCTTTCCAACGGTCACGGCTCCATGTTGCTCTACAGCGTTTTGCATTTGTCGGGATACGATCTTTCGATCGACGACATCAAAAACTTTCGCCAGCTTGGCTCGCGCACCGCCGGCCACCCGGAGTATGGCGAATGTCCGGGTGTAGAAACCACGACCGGCCCGCTGGGCCAGGGTCTGGCCAATGCGGTCGGCATGGCGCTCGCCGAGCAGAAACTTGGCAGCGAATTCAATCGTGGCGATTTTGCGGTCGTCGATCACCGCACCTGGGTCATCGTCGGAGATGGGTGCCTCATGGAAGGCATTTCTCACGAGGCTGCGTCGCTGGCGGGCACGATGAAGCTTGGCAAACTCGTTTGCCTGTACGACGACAACGGCATATCGATCGACGGTGAGGTCGAAGACTGGTTCACCGAAGATGTGCCGGCGCGGTTCGAAGCGTATGGCTGGCGTGTCATTCGTGATGTCGATGGCAACGACGGGCAGGCGGTCCAGGCCGCGCTGGACGATGCCCTGACCCAGGACGAGCGGCCAACCCTGGTCTGTTGCAAAACGATCATTGGCTTCGGCTCGCCCAACAAACAAGGTACCGCAAGCGTCCACGGAGCGGCCCTGGGTTTAGAAGAAATCGATGCGGTGCGTCGGAACCTGAATTGGGGATCAGCACCCTTTGAGATACCTGAACACATCTATCGTGAGTGGGATTGCCGAGCGCGCGGCGCCGAACTGCAACAGGCATGGCAAGCCCGGTTCGATGCCTACCGCGACGCACACCCCGAACTTGCCGCGGAACTCGAGCGACGCTTGAGCGGCGAGTTGCCGACAGGCTGGGAAGCCGGGATCAGGGAGCTTGCCGAATCAGCTCAAGCCGCCATGGAGCCGCTGGCAACCCGAAAATCATCACAACGCTGTCTGGCAGCGCTGGCGGACTCTGTGCCGGAGCTGTTTGGCGGTTCGGCAGATCTCACCGGGTCCAACCTTACGCGCTGGGATGGCGCGCAGGACGAGCGCCACATGAGCTACGGGGTGCGCGAGTTCGCGATGACGGCGATCACCAACGGCATGGTGCTGCATGGCGGGTTTCGACCACTCTCGGGAACGTTCCTGGTGTTCATGGAATACGCACGCAACGCGCTCCGGCTGGCAGCCCTCATGAAGATTCCCAATATCTTCGTGTACACCCACGATTCAGTCGCGCTCGGGGAAGACGGACCCACCCACCAGCCCATCGAGCAGCTCACCAATTTACGCACCACGCCGGGGCTGTCGACCTGGCGGCCCTGCGATACGGTAGAGAGCGCGGTTGCCTGGGAACTGGCGGTCGCCCGTGATGACCAGCCGACCGCGCTGATATTCTCGCGTCAGAACACCGCGCCTCAGGCGCGGACAGAAGAAACGTTTGCCGAAATCCGACGGGGCGGTTACGTGCTGCTCCCCGAACAGGGCAGCCTTGACGCGGTCATCATCGCTACCGGTTCGGAAGTGGAGGTTGCCATTGCCGCGGCGCAAACGCTCACCGCACAAGGCGTTGGTGTGCGGGTGGTCTCCATGCCGTCAACCGACGTGTTCGTGGCTCAGGATGCGGCGTATCGAGATCGCGTTCTGCCGCCGGATGTTCGCGCCCGGGTGGCGGTTGAGGCTGCGCACCCGGACTACTGGTATCGGTTCGTGGGGCTGGATGGGGCCGTTGTAGGCATCGACCGTTTCGGCATGTCGGCCCCTGGGGGCGAAGCCATGGTCGCGTTGGGAATTACCCAGGACAACGTGGT
>JAYGEV010000345.1:0-5618 GCA_046582225.1 Pseudomonadales bacterium | reverse complement strand
CGAGACTCTGGATGCCGTTCGGATGGCCCAGGACGCGGGATATCGGACGGTGATTTCTCACCGCTCCGGGGAGACCGAGGACACCACCATCGCGGATCTTGCGGTGGCGTGTGGTGCCGGACAGATAAAAACCGGGTCCCTCAGCCGCTCGGATCGGGTCGCCAAATACAACCGGCTGCTTCGTATCGAGGAGTCGCTGGCTGATCGAGCTGTTTATCTTGGTCGGGGTGAACTGCAGTAGGCGCGTTTATGCGAATCGTGACGTTGATCCTGTGTTTGCTGCTCGTGCTTTTGCAATACAAAGCCTGGTTCAGCGATGTTGGCTATGTCGCCGCTGAGAGTCTGCGCGTAGAGGTTGATGAGCAAAGACAACGCGGGGCGGTGCTTGCCCGGCGCAACGAAATTCTTACCGCCGAGGTGCTGGCCCTGAAGGCGGGGGTTGAAGGGTTCGAAGCCCGCGCGCGCAACGATCTGGGCATGATCAAGACCGGCGAGACGTTTTACCTGGTCCCCGATGATCTGTGAAGTTGCATCGATGAGTACGCCCCCGGCTTGGCCAAAGGCCTATACCGAACTCGGCTGTATTGCGGGTTTCAAGGCCTGGCCCGAAGACTTCGAGGTCGATGAATCACTTGGATTTGAGCCCGCTGGTACGGGCGAACATCTGTTTCTGCGCCTAGAGAAGCGCTGCACGGAAACCCGTCTCCTGGCCCAGGAGGTGGCGCAGGCGTATGGCGTTGCCTCGATCGACGTTGGCTATGCCGGCATGAAGGATAAACACGCCGTTACCCGCCAGTGGTTCAGCGTGTGTACGCCCGAGAGCGTGGATGTGGCTCTCGCAGCCGGTTTCCGGGTGTTGGACGACAGCCGCCACGAGCGCAAGCTGCGCCGTGGCCAGCTGGCGCGGAATACCTTCGCAGTATTGCTGCGCGGGGTCAGCGGAGTCGGCTGGCAGGAACGGTTAGCGGTGATCGCGGAGCGCGGCGTACCCAATTACTATGGACCCCAGCGGTTTGGCCGGGACAATCTGGCGCGTGCTCGGGAGTGGCTGCCCTTGCGACGGCGGCGGTCGATCTCCAGATTCAAGCAGGGCCTGTATCTGTCGGTGCTGCGCAGCTTTCTGTTCAACCAGGTGCTCGGCCGACGGGTGCGCGATGGCTGCTGGCGCGACCTGTTGCCGGGTGACGTTCGCGCCTCGGAAGACCCGAATGCAGCCACGTATGCCGCTGCCACTGCACCGCTTTGGGGACGCGGTCGATCGGCCACCACCGCGCTGGCTGGAGACCTGGAGGCTGCCGCGCTGGAGCCCCACGCGCAGCTTTGCGAGGGCCTTGAGTATGCCGGCGTGCGCCAGCAGCGACGGGCACTGGTGCTGCGGCCCGACAACCTCAGCTGGACCGCTTCAGGACTGGACCTGTCGCTGCGTTTTGATCTGCTACCCGGATGTTATGCCACCACGCTGCTATCCGAAGTGTTCGCACTGGATCTCTCACCCGTCTCTGCGACCGATGCCGCTATTGAAGATCAGGTGCAATCGCGATGAGTCGTTTCGATCTGGTTGGTATCGGAATGACGTCCCAGCGAACGCGTGATCGGCTGGTCCGGCGGCTGGCCGAGCATGGTATTCGTGACCAGGAGGTTCTCGGCGTAATCGGCTCGGTGCCTCGGCACATCTTTGTAGACGAGGCGCTCGCACATCGGGCCTATGAAGACTCTGCACTTCCCATCGGCCACGGCCAGACGATTTCCCAGCCCTTCATCGTCGCATTGATGACCGCGACGCTTCTGAACGTTCCGCGCCCGCGGATTCTCGAAGTGGGCACCGGATCAGGCTACCAGACTGCGGTACTCGGCAGCCTCGGCGCGCGCGTCACCAAAATCTACACCGTCGAGCGATTGGCCCCACTGATCGTTCGTGCAGAAGAACGGCTGCGAGCAATGGGCCTGTACGGTGTGCGTTATCGACACGCCGATGGCTACGCGGGCTGGCCTGGGGAAGCTCCGTTCGATGGGATTCTGGTAAGTGCCGCGCCCAGGGTTGTGCCTGATGTGCTGCTCGGACAACTCGCTGAAGGCGGCCGCATGGTCGTTCCGGTGGGAGGCGACGATGGGCAGGAACTGAAAGTCTACGATCGAACCGAGGATGGGTTCACCGTCGATACCGTCGAGTCCGTTCGGTTCGTCCGGCTGCTCAAAGGCGTCAGCTAGTGGCCGAGCGTAACGTTGTGGAGTGGCTCGGGCTGCTGGGCCGTGGCATGGCCATGGGCATCGCGGAGGTGGTGCCTGGTGTGTCGGGCGGGACGATCGCATTTGTCACCGGCATCTACCATGAGCTTGTGAAAACCCTGGCCGGGTTTGGAATAGATTCTGTGCGCGTGCTGATCGGGCGCGGTCCGGTGGTCTTCTGGCGCGAACAGAATCTGGGCTTTCTGAGCGTACTGCTGATTGGCATGCTATTGAGCGTGGTGGCGTTCGCCCGGGTGATCGGGTACTGGCTGGACACTGTACCGACAGTCGTATGGGGCTTTTTTTCCGGCTTGATTGTGGCATCGGTGGTGCAGATCGGCCGAGAGCGCCGCATCGGGTTGTTGCTCGGATTCGGCGTATTGGGTTGCGCGACCGGGATCGCGCTCACCAGCCTCGACCCAATGCAGCTTCATGATTCGCTGTGGGTGTACTTCATAGGTGGATTGATTGCGATTTCTGCGTGGATGCTGCCGGCAATATCCGGCAGCTTCATGTTGCTCGTTCTCGGGATCTATCATCCGCTCATCGCTGCGTTGAATTCCTGGCAATGGCCGGTCCTGTCGAGCCTTGCGCTGGGTTGCGTGGTTGGCTTGCTGGTGTTTTCCAAGCTGCTTGCCTGGTTGATGGAGCATCGTCGCGAACCTGTTCTGGCGTTGCTGACAGGCTTTATGGCCGGGTCTGTGATGCGTTTGTGGCCGTGGGCGCACGAAGGCACGCTACTTGGGCCGGACGGATACGCGGCTGCGACCGGCCAGGATCCCCTTGTCGCTGGAACCTGCGTGGCGGTCGTGGCCGGAGGCGCTTCGCTGTGGTTGTTGTCGCGCATCAAATAGGCGCGTATCAAAGAACAGCCACGACGCCGATGGTCGTCGCCCTGGCGTTCGGGTTTGGATTGCTGATCGGTTGCGCCACTCCGGGCCGACCGCCGGTCGCTGATCGTTCGCCGGTGTTTGAGGCGCGTCCCGAGTACTACGTGGTGCGGGCCGAGGATACGCTGTATTCGATAGCGTTGCGTTACCAGCTGGACTTCAGGGGTCTGGCCAGAGCCAACGGCTTGCGCGCCCCCTTTACTATCTATGCCGAGCAGCGAATTCGGCTTCGGGCGCAGGGTTCCGACCCCCCAAAACCGCGTGTAGGTGTCCCTGCGGCTAAAAGTCCAGCCAGATTGAACTGGGCGTGGCCGGTTACCGCGCCGGTGGTGCGCGGCTACAGTCCCTCGAATAAGGGCGTGGACTTCCAGCTGAAGGTTGGAGACACCGTACGCGCGGCCGCGGCGGGCGAGGTGGTCTATGCTGGAAACGGCCTGGGGCGGTATGCACACCTGGTGATCATCAAACACAACGAGCAGTACCTCAGTGCCTACAGCCTGGATGCCGTGAGCATCGTCCAGGAAGGAGCGCGCATTAAAGCTGGTGGGGATATTGCCGACATATCTTTACGAGGACGCAATAAGCTGGCCCTGCACTTCGAAATTCGCAAGAACGGCAAAGCGGTAGATCCGCGGACATTGATCGTGCGCTAACGCGAACGCGTCCCACCCAATATCATTGGATAAGGGATGCTCGATGTCGATCAAGGAGTCAATCAGGGAGCCAGCCGCGGCTCCATCAACCAGCTGGGATCGTAATCAGGCAAACGTTGCCAGCTATCTCGATACCGCGCCGGAAGAGTTCTGGGGGGGTGGAGAATCCCCTGACGCGACTCAGATTTATCTCAAAGAGATCGGGTTTTCTCCGCTATTGAGCGCCGACGAAGAAAAACACTACTCGCGGCTTGCACTGTCAGGTGACGAAGCCGGTCGCCGGCGCATGATCGAGAGCAATCTGCGACTGGTCGTAAAAATTTCGCGCCGCTACCTGAATCGCGGATTGGCGCTCCTCGACCTTATCGAGGAAGGCAATCTCGGTCTGATTCATGCTGTGGAGAAGTTCGATCCGGAGCGAGGGTTCCGCTTCTCGACGTATGCGACCCGGTGGATCCGCCAGACGATCGAGCGCGCGATCATGAATCAGACTCGCACGATCCGGTTGCCCATCCACGTGGTCAAGGAGTTGAACCTGTATTTACGAGCTGCGCGCGAGTTGTCGCAGAAGCTCGATCACGAGCCGTCTCCGGATGAAATTGCGGATCTGATCGATAAACCGGTTGATGATGTACGACGCATGCTCAAGCTGAACGAACGGGTGAACTCTATCGACGTCCAGCGCAATCCTGCCGACCGACACCTGCTGGAGATGGTTCCAGATGATAATTCGGCCGATCCTGCAGGCAAGGTGCAAAACTCAGATCTGATGGAAAAGCTGGAGGTGCTGATTTCGGATCTGTCCGACAAGCATCAGGAGGTGCTGGCCAGGCGCTTTGGGCTGCGAGGGCACGATACTGCGACTCTGGAAGAGGTCGGCAGCGAGATTGGATTGACCCGTGAACGCGTTCGTCAGATCCAGGTAGAGGCGCTCGCCCGTCTGCGCCGATCGCTCGAGGAGCAGGGTCTGAACCCATCGCAGATATTTGCTTGAGCCTTCAGCGGATTAAGAGCCCTCAGCGGATTAAGAGCGTTTAGCGCTCCAGTAGATCGCGTTTGTTCGGTTTGCCGATCCAGTCGTCGGAGTCTTCGAGTGGATCCTTCTGCTCAGTGATATTCGGCCAGACCTCGGCCAGCTCCTGGTTGAGCTGCAGGAAGTCTTCCTGATCATCGGGAAGCTCGTCTTCGGAGTAGATGGCGTCCACCGGGCACTCCGGCTCACAAAGCGCACAATCGATGCATTCATCAGGGTGGATGACCAGCATGTTCGGCCCTTCGTAAAAACAGTCTACGGGACACACCTCAACGCAGTCGGTGAGCTTACACTTGATGCAGTTTTCGCCAATGACGAACGTCATTCTTACGCCTTCCTATCCCTGAACAGTGGTGGTATGCAGTCGCGAAGGGAACGTATTCTAATGATATTCGCGGGGCTGTCGAGTCAGGTGGTCGGCCTGGGCGGCGCCTGTGGCCGAGACTTCGCCGGTCGAACACAACCGGTAGCGGGCTGAGCTCGACCCACTCGCGGCCTCAGTTCGAATCTGTTGTCGAGTGGGAGCGCGCGAGTTCCTGCATCTCGTAGAGCAGCAGCAGGGCGTCTTTGGGTGCCAGCTGATCTACGTCCAGCTGCCGAAGTCGATGTTCCACGGCGCTCGGCGTGGGGGGTCTCACGTGCGGACTGAACAAATCCGGCTGCTGGGGGTGTTGAGCGGCCTGCTGTTGCTCCAGAGCCTGTAGGTGCAGCTGAGCGGCTGCGATAACAGTGCCGGGCACGCCGGCAAGACGTGCCACCTGCACGCCGTAGCTCTGACTGGCCGGACCCGGATTAACGCTGTGCAGAAACACGATT
>JAYGEV010000190.1:0-1581 GCA_046582225.1 Pseudomonadales bacterium | reverse complement strand
ATGCTCAGCGGCCTGATCATCTGGAATTTCCCGCTCACCGAAGAACGGCACCGGGAGATCCGCAAACAACTCGGCGCTCGGAGCCAGATAGGCCCGACCTAGCGCGGCCGCTCCTACAGAGCTTTCTTGGCCCAGCGGATGGCCCGACGCAGCAGCTCGTAATAGATGGGGTTGTCCCACGAGCCTCTCACCACCGGCGCCTCGTCAACCATTGGCCTCATGTCGTATTTGCCGCAGCAATGGCCAAGGGTAATGTAGAGCACCTCGCCGTCTCCCACTGGATGGGTGTAGGCCACCAGGCGGGGGTCGTCGTCAGGCCATTCGTTCTCGATATATCCGGCCTCAAAGGTTCCCGTGTATCGAGTTTCCAGCAGAGCGTGGACCTCTCCGTAGTACTCGCACAGGTAAATTTCATCGGTTGCTTCGAACGGCTCCATGCCCGCAACCAATGGATGATCCGGATCCGACACCGTGACCGTATAGGGTTCAATGGCCGGGTGAGAGATAAAGCGGCTGCCCATGGTTTCCATGAAGGTGTTGTTGATTCGCGGCGCAATCACCCCTCCGGTGTCGGTAAAATCGAGCAACGCGTTGGTGCCGTGCAACGCGATCCAGCGGCCACCATTGCTCACAAAATCCTTTAACGCCGTTTCTTCCTCCGCGGTAGGGCGCAGGTCACAGGTGTAGGTAATCAGAAAATCCGATGCCGCAATCGCCTCCACGTTGGCGAACGTGTCAGAGATTCTGGTTTGAACATTGTCGTCTTCAGCCAGCAACTTCAGCAACTCGAGCGCCGCAAAGTCAGTATCGTGATATCGCGCGTTGGCGACGACGTAGGCGTTGATCGGTCCAGACATATTTTTGTTCTCCTGTTCCTGTTCGCTCAAAAGGCCACCATAACCTCTTCTGCGAATTGTTCCACCGCCCGGGTGAGCCGCGCCTGGTCATCAGAACCACCAAAGATCAGGGAATACTCATCGGGCGCAATGGCCTGCTGCCAACGCTCGATCTCGCTGATGCACATCTGCGGCGTACCGGCGATGGCACGCTCGTGGATATATTCCTCAAGCGTGAACGACTGGCCCGCCAGCAGCCTTTCGATGACCACATCGTCGGTGCCGGCTCGGGCGTCGGCGAATGTTTTGTGAAATTCGATCATGCGCGGCAGCCATTCGTCTTCCACTTCGTTCAACGTCGGCGCAATCCACGCATTGCGCATCAGGCAGACATAGGGCTCACGCCCATACTCGCGGCACGCACTACGATAGATTTCCACCTGAGCCCGCATTACTGCGAGGGATTCCTGCGGCAGTGCAAACCAGCCGTCACCGAGGCGCGCTGCGCGCCGAATGGCTGGTGGTGCGGAGCCGCCAACGATTATTGGCACGTGGGGCTTCTGAACGCACGGTGGATGTACCGGCGACCGCGGGATCTGGAAGTGCTCGCCGCTGAATTCAAACTGACCGCTGCTCCAGCCGCCGCGAATGATCGTCAAAGCTTCGCTCAGCCGTGCGCCGCGCTGATGGAAATCCAAACCAAATCCTTGGTACTCGTATGGCCGGTAACCAAGACCCACGCCGA